>CAZIAN010000355.1:0-5666 GCA_964537355.1 uncultured Pirellulales bacterium
TTATCTCCAGGGATGGTATGATGCCAATGGTGTATTGATTTCCATCGCCAATGAACTTGACATCGTAATGGATTCCAACCATGTCTATGAAGTCAGGTTCAGGCTGCCGAGAAAAATCGAGGTCTCGGGCGCAGACACAGCCATTGCCGCGGCCGTCAACAGTGCAGAAAATGGCGACACACTTGTCGTTGCCGCCGGTACGTATGATGGCGACATCAATTTCCGCGGCAAAGAGATTAAGCTCGTTAGCACGAATCCCGATGATCCTAATATTGTTGCCCAAACCATTATCGATTGTGGAAACACTATGCGCGCTTTCACCTTCAACAACGGCGAAGGCTCCGGCAGCATGATTAATGGCTTTACTATCATCAACGGTCGTTTGCTTACTGATCACGGCGGTGCGATATACATCGGTCCTGATAGCAGTCCCACAATTGTGAACGTAACTATAAGCGACTGTCAGGTCACGTGGGGTAGTGGTGGCGCCATATATATTGATGCTAACAGCGCCCCAACCTTCATAAATGTTACTATCAACAACTGTGCTACGAGACTCGGCACCATTGTCGATCCGAATAACAACGTGATTGACACCGGTGGTGGTGGAAACGGTGGCGGTGTATATCTGAACATCAACAGCAGCCCTGTGTTTACGAACTGCTCCATTTCAGGCTGCTCCACTCAAGGTTCGGGCGGCGCCGTTTATTCCGGCAGCTATAGTTCGGCCGTATTTAACAACTGCACCTTTACGGGCAATAATGCAAACCTGAATGGTGGCGGAATATACCACGCATCTAACAGCGCATCGACATTCAACCGTTGTATGCTTAACAATAATGAAGCAGAAGACAGCGGTGGTGGTATCTACTACAATATCAACTGCGAATCAAAAGTAACCGATTGTAACTTCACAGGTAACAATGCACTTGGAGTTTTCACAACCAGTTTTCAAACTGATCCGAATGACCCGAATACGGTTGTTACCACCACGGATGATTCTCCTATCGGTATGGGTGGAGGTATCTACAGTAACTCCGACAGCTCTGTAACCGTTACCAGCAGCGTATTTGAGCAGAATTCTGCCGAGGATGGTGGTGGATTCTATCTCGACGCACACTCTGTTGTAGAGGTTTACGATTGCAATATTACCGGGAATACTGCTGTTCGCGGCGGCGGATTATTCTGTATTGATTGCCCTGATTCGAAGATCGTCCAAAGTTTCATCAATCGCAACGTCGCTGTTGTTAAAACTGATTTATACTTCCTCCCCGATCCCAACGATCCGAATGTTCCGCCGTCCCCGATAGAGCCGAACGATCCGGCCTTTAATCCGAACGATCCGAATCTCATCATTATTACGATTGATGACATGTCCGGAATCGCTCAAGGTGGTGGTATCTATTCATTCGCTGGTCCGACGTTAATTACCGATTGTAAAATCAACTTCAACACCACCACCACATCAGGTGGAGGTATATACTTCGCCGGCGGTGAGCATAAGCTAACGACACTCCGGAACTGTCTGCTGACTAATAACTCTGCAGGCAGAGACGGTGGTGGTGTATCGAACAATTGGCAGAACGAATTGAGAATTTCGAATTGCACAATAGCACAGAACGCAGTCGTAGATGTAAACTCCCTCGGTGGAGGTCTGTATGGCTCCTATAACAGCAATACTGTAGTTACAGATTCCATCATTTGGAACAACGTAGGTAGCAGGGGCTCTCAGATTGCTTTAGGCAGCGGCGATCCGGTACACCCGTTGCCCTCGACGCTTAATATTTCTTATAGCGATATCGACCTCAATGTTGGTCCGGGCAAAGCAATCTATGTTGAGGCTGGCAGTACGGTCGATGGTTGGATTCCTAATTATCCAAACGGCCCCTGGGCCAGCAACAAACTCAACATCGCTGAAGATCCGTATTTTACTGCCGGCTATTATCTGAGTCAGATTGCCTCCGGTCAGGATATTGACAGTCCCTGTGTTGATGCCGGTAGTGGCGACGCAAATGATCCTAACATCGGGATAAGCGGTTATACCACCAGAACCGACGGTATCCCGGATGAGAACGCTGTTGACATGGGATATCATTATCCGAATCCACTCCCACCCGATGGTAATACGTATCATTTAACCGTCACAGTAGTTGATGCCAACGGTACGGAGATGACTGACCCGAATCTTATTCATGGTTATGTCGATCCGAACGGCGGCCTCTTTCCGCAAGATTCCATAGTACAACTGACGGCACATCCAGATATGACTTATCGCGTGAAAGCCTGGACTGGTACGGACGATGACATTTCCAGGGCGCTGACCAATACCGTCACGATGGACGCTAACGAGAAGTACGTCACCGTCGAATTTGAGCCGGATATATACCAGCTAACGACGATTGTGGTCGGCGGTCATGGCACGTTAGACCCGAACAGTGGTCCGCAATTTGGTGGAGTAATACAACTCAAAGCCACACCAGAAACAGGCTACCGCATCAAGAGATGGACGGGTACTGATAAAGACCTGTCCTGGAACAACACCAACACGGTAACACTGGATCGCGACAAGACCGTCAAAGTCGAGTTTGAGCTTGATGTCATACGCGTCCTGAAGGTTCCAACCGAGTACAAGACAATTGAGGAAGCTATAATAGCTGGGGACCAATTAGGAACAAAAATAATTGTCGATCGGGGAATTTACCCCATCACAAGCCTGCGCGGCATTGACTTCCGGGGCAAAAACATCACTCTTATGTCAACCGATCCGGACGATCCGGAAGTTATAGCCAACACAATTATTGATTGTGGTGGCGCCAGACTTATCAATCGCCGTGCCTTCTGGTTCCATAGTGGCGAAGACCAAAATACGAAAGTAGTTGGATTCACTATCAGAAACGGTTATGTCAACGGCGGCAATGGAAGATTCGGGCGATCCGGAGAGTATATGCCTGTCCTTACACCGTTCCCGTATGAGCTTCAACCGGATGCCAATCCTGATCCCAATCAAACTCCGCCGAGAGCCGAACGAGGAGGAGACATTATCGGTAATGGATACGGTGGCGGTATTCTCTGCGAAAACGGCAGCTCTCCTGCAATCGAAAACTGCATAATAACCAACTGTACGGTTACCGGTGCTCACGGTGGAGATGGTGCGCAAGGTCAGTTCCTGTTCATAACCGGAATGATTCGTAGCGATTTACCTAATGAATGGTCTTATATTGCACCAACGGACGCTGATCCGACTAATGTTCAAACATCAAGCGACGGGCAGTGGGGCGGCCATGCCGGAGCTGGATCAGGAAACGGTTATGGCGGCGCTATTGCCTGCTTGTCCGGAAGCTGCCCGATTATTACTAATTGTATAATTAGGGATAATACCGCCCTTGGAGGTATGGGTGGAAACGGTGGAAGTGGAGGAACCACGAGCGGCGGAAATGAAAGTGGCGGAGGTTACGGCGGAGATGCGATTGGTGACGGCATCGGCGGCGGAATCTATAGTGATGATCGAAGCTGCCCAATCATAACGGATTGTAACTTCGTAAGCAACGTTGCAACCACGGGCATACCTGGTCAAGGCGGCGAAGTTGGTATTGGCGGTGCACTTAATCCGCGTGCTCAGGTTGGTTCTACCGGCTTTATCCAATCAAATGGAGGCATAGCCGGTGGTGCGGCATACTTTGACAATAGTTCCGATGCAAACATTATTAACAGTACATTCTCCGACAACAAGGCCTACGATCTTAGCACCTTCCTTTATAGTGGGTTAATAATCTTAACAACTGAACCTACACCCACATACACAAGAGGCGGTGCTTTGTATTCTACGAATAATAACACCGTTGTGCTTAAGGACTGCAAATTCACAGGCAACCTTGGCGGTGCGGTCTATTGCAGCTCTGGATGCACTTTAGACGTCAATGATTGTTCGTTCAAAGAAAACTCTGAGGCAGTTGAAGGCTCCGCAATCTATCTTGCCGAAAGAGTTCAGGCGAATGTTAAAAACACTAACTTTTCGGGCAACTCTGCTTTAACCAGCGGCGGTGCCATCAATTCGGATAGTGACGCCGATTTCACAGACTGCTCTTTCAATAATAATATAGCCGGTGAAAACGGTGGTGCAATAGAAGCTTATTTAGATAGTGAAATATTAAGATTTAACTTCAATCGATGCAGCTTTACCAGAAATCAGGCTTCTCAAGGTGTTTACGGATGGGGCGGCGGAGTGTATTTCCAGGAATTCGATGCCACATTTACGGATTGCTACTTCATAAACAATACCGCAAAAAGCGGTGGAGGCTTGTTCCTTTCGACAGGAAAAGTCGCTCTAAACGGTGGAGTTATAAAAGGCAATAAATCTATAGGCGGCAGCGGTATCAACGTGATAAGCAATCAAAGCCTTTTGGATGTCCTGTTGAGTTCGGTTGCATCTGTTGACTTTATCGGAAGCTACTTTGACAGTACTACGATCGCCGAAAATTTCAACATCAGTAACGGCATCGGTGGTGGTCTGGCCTGTGCCGATACGGAAGCGACAATAGAGAACTGTACTCTGAGTGATAATACCGCTGAAGGTGTTAACGGTTCCGGTGGCGCAATTAACTTCTATGGTGGAATAGTCGAGCACACAGTCAAAAACTGTTTGCTGACCGGCAATTCTTCTGCCGATAACGGCGGCGCGATATCCAACAACTTATTCGCAAAACCCAAGATTCAAAACTGTACTTTCAGCAACAACCGAACAAACGGCATGGGCGGAGCAGTATTCAGCGATTGGAGTTCGGATGCAACGATTACCGACTCTATATTCGAGAACTGCACTAAAGGCGCGATAGCCGATGGAGATAAAGACTTTAAAAATTCCGATGGATCTGTAGACTTTAACGATACAACTGTAAAATCCTGTTTATTCGACAGAAACTTAGATGGTGATTACGTATTTTACGATCCTAATTCAAAACCGATAACCATTACATCCGGCCCTGAGCTTGATGATACTAATATTAAAGGCAATCCGCTGTTTGTCGCTGGGCCATTAGGCAATTATTATCTCAGCCAAACCACAACAGGCCAGACTGAGAACGGCCCGGCTGTTGACGCCGGCAGCGCTTTGGCCATTGAAGTTGGATTATCTGATTTAACTACGCGTACCGATGGTGCGGGAGATTCGAATCAAGTTGACATAGGTTACCATTATCGAGACCCTGGCCCGCCAAAGTACACTTTGACGGTCAGAGTGGTAAACGAACAAGGTGGTACTATTAATGTTGAACCTTCCAGAAGCACTTACTACACCGGGATGACGGTAAAACTAACTGCCATTCCTAATGCTGGCTGGCAAGTATCAAAATGGTCTGGTACTGACAATGATTCGACCAAAACCACGAACAATACTGTAACTATACTTGGCGCCGACGCCTTTGTTGAAGTTGTGTTCTGGCAACCGGCTATAATTAACGTACCCGGTGATTACCAAACAATCCAGGATGCAGTCACTGCCGCCAACGATGGGGACAGGATTGTGGTTGATACAGGTGTTTATTACGGCGGATATTCATCATACGCCCTGTTAATCGACAAGTCTGTGTATATCACATCGAAAGATCCCCATGATCCCAATACCGTGGCGGCAACAATTATTAGGGGTAACAGAGGAGTTACAGGTTGGA
>CAZIAN010000356.1:0-3810 GCA_964537355.1 uncultured Pirellulales bacterium
GAGTATCGCAAGACAAGTCGATATGGCATTTATCAGCCACGACCATCCTGACCACGCAGATGTTGTATTTGCGCACGAAATGGCGGCCCTCGGGAAAAAAGTGGTAGTTCCAGATGTACTCTGGCCAAACTCGGATATTGAGCAATCACTTGTGCGCGTATCCGGCACCTATAAAGGCAACGTCGATGGTGTGTCGTTTATTGCATTTCCGGGCAGTCAGGGAGCAACGCTGCCCAATGCGGTGTACTTAGTAGCGGCAGACGGTGTGAGTCTCATGCATATGGGGGATCAGAGCCGTGGCAGTGATTATGACAACTGGATGAAGGGAATCGGGAAGACGCATGATGTGGACATCCTGTTTATCAACTGCCGGGATGGCGGTATGCGCCGTAAAATATCAGCGATCGATCCCAAACTTATTATCCCAGGACACGAAAATGAAATCCGGCATATCGTAGATGGACGACAGGGCGTTGTGCGTACAATCAGCAATCTTGGAGAGATCAAGATCCCTGTTGTTCTGATGAGCTGGGGTGAGTATTTCCAGTATGTCAAATGATTCAGTCATTCAAACGGCTAACACTGACTACCAATCGTAGAATTTGAATTACAGGCATTGGAGCCCTCGACTAACAGAAGCAGTTGACGAGTGATATAGCAGACGCAAAGTCACCTCTTTCAGGAGCTGGAAAAACACCCTGATTTTCAGGGCAAGTAGACCGAGGGAATTTCACCTTCAGCCTCTCCGATAACCGGACGTGAACTTCTCAGCTCATCATCAATTAAGCCGGAGCAATTGTGGATTTGAAGGCCAATCATGCTAAAGGTCCTCTGGCTTGGATAGTGATTGATTTGGCATTATAGACCGGTTTGTGTGTTTTGGAGATGGCTGTGTTGAAGATTAAGGACATAGATCTAAAACGAGGTGCCATATTAGTTGTCCGGTTAAAACGATAAAAGAAAGCTAAAGAGACTCTGGCTCTCAGCAAAGAGCTTGTCCAGCATCTTAGGCAATTTATCGAGTGGGAGAAAATCAGCGAACAGGCAACCACACCGTCATCTCGGAGTGGCCGCGGTTCCCCCAGGTGTAGTAGGGTATTAAGGTGACATCAATGAACTGCGGTGCCTTGCCGGAGATATTGCGATAGAGTGCGCCATCCCATTTGTCGGCTGGTAAACGCAGGGCTTGCCCCTTCAAGATGCTGATCCCTCCCATCAGGTCGGGGACGAACCGAGTGTTGAATTTTGTGGTGGGGGTGAGGGCAATCTCAGTGATATCCACACCATCCGGCAGGTCTAAGGATTCCAGACAGTACACCAGTGGACCACGTTTGACCGCCACTTGATTGCGCGTCTCTTCTACCAGAGGATGTGCCTCCAATAATTGGGTGGTCATGGGCAACGTGAGTTCAATACGGTCGTCCTTTGTCCATGTCCTTTTTACCTCATAGTACTGTTCGGCCTGGGGGTCACGATCCAGGGACACCCCATTTATACGAACGTTGGCCTTGCGGCTCCAGCCAGGAATGCGCAGGAACACGGACAGCGCCGTAGGGGGGGCCTCGGCAAAGGTGAAGCGGATCGTACCTTCCCAGGGGTAATCGGTCTCCTGGATTAACTTGAGCCGCGATCCATCCGGTAAACTCGTGTCGAGTATATTGCTTCCGTAGAGATTCACCCATAAGCCGCTGTCCGTCAGGCTATAGGCATAACCGGTCACCTCGGCAATCGTGCGCACAATGTTCGGGGGACAGCAGAAGCAACTGATGTAGGACTCGCGGTGGTGCGACCAGCGCAACTCAAAGGGCAGGTCATCGACCTGGCGCAGCGTGTTGCGGTAAAAGAACCTTTTGCCGTCCAGGCTAATCGCGGCCAGCACACCATTGTAGAGGATCTGTTCGAGCATATCTGCATACCGGGCCTTGGCAGTGATAGATAGCATACGCCAGTTCCACAAAGCGAAACCGATCGTGGCGCAGGATTCGTTATAAGCCGTGACATTGGGGAGTTGGTAGGCCCGGCCGTAGGCCTGGTGCACGAGTTGGATGGCTGAGTGTGCCTTGGACCCATCCGGTGATGCGCCATCGTACAAGGCGCCGGTGGCACCCGTGATATAGGTCTTGCGCAGGGCCGCATCTTGCCAGAGTGTTGTCAGGGTTTCGAGAAGGCCAGGATCTCCGGTCTCGGCAAACACATCCGCCACCCCCGCATAAAGGTAATTCGCACGCACAGCATGACCGGCGACCTGAGTCTGTTCACGAAAGGGCAGGCGATCCTGGTTCTGATCTGTACCCTGTGTTACCTGGTCACGAATGTCGATTAGGCCTTGGGCTAGTTCCAGATATCGGGGATCATGGAGCGTTCGGTACATCTCTACTATCCCCATATAGTGAGAGGGGCAGATTGCATTATTGGCCAGGATTTGAGGGGAACGTTTGTACAGGCCATAGAGGTAATCCGCAGCCCTCTGGGCAATCCGCAGTAGCGTTGTTTTACCGGTGGCGCGGTGGTGGATACAGGCACAGGTCATCAGATGACCCATGTTGTAGGTCTCGAAGTCAAGCCGATTGCGGAACTCGTCGGCCTGAGAAGCGCCCTGACGCTGGGCAATGACCACGGGTGAGTGAATATATCCGTCCTTACGCTGGGTCTTGCCGATGACTTCGATGATCTCGTCCATCTGCCGGTCGAGTGACTCATCGCGCGTGATACCATAGACAAAAGCCGCGGCCTCCAGCCACTTGTAGAAGTCACCGTCGAGCCATTTGGGGCCCCGATGGCGTCCGGCCTTTAGATTAGCAGCGATGAGGAAGTTGTCGTACGCGTGGCTGATCTGAGGATCGCGCAGGAGTTGCCACATATTGGGGATCATGGACTTATGACAGACCGTAAAACGCTCGGCCCAGAAGCCGCGGGTCCACTTTACGTCGTTGACGTTCGTACACCGCAGTAGAACATGTGGGCTGTTCCATGTGTTGGTCAGGGCCTTTTCTCCGCTATGTACAATACCACTGGTGAGACACAGGAAGAGAGCCAGGACATACCTGAATTTAATTTTGTTCATGGTTCGACTTTCAGTTATATGCTTCTGCCAATCAGTTGAGATACGCTTCCAGGTTGGTGTAACCATCGGCTGCAACATTGTTCCTATCAGCAGCATTATTGGGGTTAAGACCCTTCATAATTTCCCAATCGTCGGGCATGCCGTCATGGTCGGTGTCGGTGGGGGCTGTTGTGCTTCTCAGTTCCGGCCAGCCACCAACGTCTTTCTGTGAATCAATAATACCGCATTTTTTTGATTTATCGGGCACGGATTGTTTTTGTTTGTATGTTGGCCCTTCATAAGTTGCATTGCCATTACGGACTTCTTCAATAATGCGTGCATCTACCGCATCGCGTTTGGGCAATGTGGCGCCTACATTTTTAAGAACAGATTTATAGGCTTCTTGCGCAGTTTGCTGCTCAATAGGCATAGCTGGCCACGGTTCATCAAGTTTAAATACTGATTTTGGGGGTTGTACACCACCATTCCAGTTATCGGCTGTAACGGAGGCATTGCCCTCAACTACATTATCGGCAATATACCATTTGCCATTATCGCCGTCTCCACGCGATGAAGGACTCGCAATGCGGTGCGATACCTTGCCTGGTGAAGTTGCAGGCCCAGGCTTATAATAATTGGCTACCATATTCACCTTGGTGAAATTAAATTGCGGTTTCCCTTTTTGCTGTTTTTCACCTCCATAACAACTTTGATAACCCCAGTTGTATAACACGTTATTTCTATAATCAGTATTTCCGCATCCCGAA
>CAZIAN010000356.1:3910-5662 GCA_964537355.1 uncultured Pirellulales bacterium
ATAACCCCAGTTGTATAACACGTTATTTCTATAATCAGTATTTCCGCATCCCGAAGCGAAACGGGGATTTCGACTGGTGTGATGCGCCAGCAGGTTATGATGGTAGGTGCTATAGTTCGATCCCCAAATGCCTCCAAACCCATGGTGACCTTTAACGTGGTTGGATTCATACATGCTTTCCGAAACCAGGCACCATTGAATGGTTACGTTTTCGCAGTGGTAAATAGACATTGTCTCATCAACACTCCAACTTGCTGACACATGGTCCAGGATAAGGTTTTTGACATACCTGGCTGATATGGCATCGGAATCCTGTCCCGATTCATCTCCAACTCTTACCCTGATATACCGGATGATCACCTCATCGGCGCTAATCATGAGTGGGTATCTTTTGACACAAATACCATCCCCAGGCGCGGTTTGCCCGGCTATGGTGATATAGGGATTACGAATAACCAGATTACGCTTCAGATCTATTGTACCCGACACTCTGAACACAACCGTTCTTGGTCCTTTGGCCTCAACAGCAGCACGAAGACTGCCTTCACCGGAATCATTAAGGTTTGTCACTTCGTATACCTTGCCGCCCCTTCCTCCAACAGTATATTTTCCATATCCTTCGGCGGTGGGGAATGCAAGCTGTTTCTGGGCGAAACTGGATGCCGAGCAGAAAAGTAAGATTATTGCCAGCAGTGCGTTCTTGTAGTTATTCATAAAATGTCTTTCTAAATAAAGTGTTCACATGGGTAATGTGAGTCAAATTATTGAATCTCAGCCACCACCCGCTGGTATCTGGTTAATGGCGGTGTGCCGGTATCCGTCACCTCGCAGATGATATGGATTGTTTTCCCTTTGCCTGCATTGCCGGGCATCGTGAACGACGCATCCTGTTTCCCTGCATCCCGGATTTCAATGGATCCGTCGTAGGTCCCCGCTTCCCGGTATTGCCACCAACGATACTCTAACTCATCCCCGTCAGGATCACTCGTCCCCCGCGCGTTCAGTTTCACCGCCGCTCCAGGCTGGACTTTCAGGTCTGCCGCATGTCCCAGCACAACCACCGGCGGATGATTTGCCTCTTCATACGATTTCACGCACCAGTCGGCCCGCGATGCAAAATCGTTTTGAAACGCCTCCATCCAGCGCCAGATGGGTTTGAGATACGCTGTAAGCTCAGCGTCATTTTTAATTTTCTTTTTAATGCGGTTACGCCCCCAAGCATTACTCGTATACCATCTCCCCTCGGGATACGTGTAGCCCTCCTCGAGAACAGGATCAAGCCAGGCGTTGTCTCGGACTTTAACATAGCGGCCACCCCAACCACCCCAGTCGGGATTGTCCAGATTTCGCAATCCGACCGGGATTTCATGCATATACGAAGGTGAGTCGCCCTCGGACCTAAAATCCCCATCATCAAATCCCGACTTTTCCCCCTTCTTAAATGACTTGTACAACGCACACAGAGGACCGTGGTTCTTTTTAATATTTTCATTCATCCAAGACCCGACTAAGAACTTCTTTTGCTCTGCTGGTAAAATATCTTTCCAGAAGTACGCGAAGGCTACGAATTGATCGGAGATAATAGTCAGAATGTTATACTTTCCCCATTTGGGCTTAATGTATTCCTGATACGTTTTATCCTGCTCCCAGATAAAGAAAAAGCGACACTTTTTCGCCACGTACTCCATCTTATCCGGGTGGTCTTCTTCGATAGTTTTCAGGGCACGGGCGATGGTGTTCATACCGCCCCAG
>CAZIAN010000357.1:0-5661 GCA_964537355.1 uncultured Pirellulales bacterium
GCGGCACAATATACTTAAAGTGAATGTTAAAACCGTGACAAAAACCGAGCGTCTGCCCCGCCGCCAAATTGGGACCAATTGCATCGGCATAGACTTTAGCCTGAATCTCGTCCGGAAGGGTTACGATAATAAGAGTCGCGCCGTCCATGGCCGTCTTTACATCGGTCGGGGCGAAGCCGTGCTCTGTCGCCAGCTTAAAATTATCTGTACCTTCCAGCTCGGCCACAGCCACATCTATCCCGCTGTCGCGAAGATTCAGACTGTGCGCATGACCCTGACTGCCGTAACCAATTACCGCTACTTTTTTACCTTTTAACGCACCTATCGGAGCGTCTTTTTCGTAATAGATTTTTGCTGCCATAACGTAAATTCTCCTAATTCTTTTTGTATTCCGGGAATTATTATCCCTTTGATTCCTGCATTTGAGACTCTTGAAAAACCCGAAATCCGGCTCGATTTCGGCCAAATTGTGAGTCGTGCATTCAACCGCCGGATTTCAAACCTGCATATTATATTAAAAGCTGCCGATTAGGCAAGGAATTTATAGGCCTGCCAATCCCGCGTTCACATCCAGCCTGTAGCCCGGTGAGATGCGAATTATGGTTCAATTTTTCCATATCGCGGCATCGCTATCGTTCCTGTCCTTGCGACGCTCTTAATCCCATATGGCTTGCAGACATGGATGAATGCTTCGATCTTGGCCTCAGGCCCGCTGATTTCGACCATGACAAACTTTTGGCCGATATCGACGACTTTGCCCTTAAACATTTCTACCAGCGATAAGATTTCAGAGCGTTTCTCAGGCGGCGCCGAAATGGCAATGAGCATCAGGTCGCGCGCTACCACCGGCTTGCCGACAAAATCCTGAACCTTAACAACCGGCACAATCCTGGCTAATTGTTTTCGAACCTGTTCGAGTACCCTGTCGTCGCCGACAACAACAATTGTCATCCGGCTAAGCTGCGGATCTTCGGTCCGACCGACAACCAGAGAATCAATATTAAACGCCCGGGCCGCGAACATCCCCGCAACATGGGCCAGAACACCGGGTTTATTTTCAACCAATGCACTTATTATATGCTTCATTTTTCATCCAACTTTCTTAAGCTAAAATCAGATTAATCTTTCCAGAATATCAAGCCCGCTCATCTCGTCGATACTTTTGCCCGCCGGAACCATCGGCCAGACATTTTCTTCGCTCTCGACTCTAAAGTCAACAACGCAGGGCATCTTTTCTGCCAGCATTTGCTTTACCGCTTTGGTGACATCAGCTTTTTTATCGACGGTTATCCCGACCGCACCCAGGGCGCGTGCAACGGTTGCATAATCGGGATTGGACAGATAGCTCTTGGAATAACGCTTACCATAGAAAAGCTCCTGCCACTGTCGAACCATTCCCATATAACCGTTGTTCAGGATGCAGACCTTGATTGGCAGCTTATGTTCGACCGCCGTAGAAAGCTCCGTCATAGTCATATTGAAACTGTGGTCGCCGTCAATATCTACAACTGTGGTGCCGGGCTTGGCTATCTGCGCTCCTATCGCGGCCGGAAGACCGAAGCCCATAGTCCCGAGTCCGCCGGAGCTTATGAACTGCCTGGGCTTGATAAATTTGTAAAATTGAGCCGCCCACATCTGATTTTGACCGACGCCCGTCGTTACGATGGCACCGTTTTTGGTCTGACGGCAAATCTCATCGATAACGAACTGCGGCTTAATCGTAGTTGATTTCTGGTCATACCGAAAGGCAAACTTCTCTTTCCACTCGGCGATTTGATTGAACCATTTTTTTCTTTCTTGGTATTCAACTTCCTTAACCAGCTCGCCAAGGATGACTTTGGCATCGCCCACGACAGGAATATCAACGACGACATTCTTCGATATGCTCGTAGGGTCAATATCGATATGAATTATCTTCGCGTTCGGAGCAAACGTTTCGATTTTGCCCGTGACCCGGTCGTCAAACCTCGCTCCGACGGCAATAAGCAAGTCGCACTCCTGAACGGCGTAATTCGCATACGCGGAGCCGTGCATCCCGAGCATATCCAGAGATTCAGGTTTTCTCTGGTCGTAACTGCCCAATCCTAAAAGTGTCATTGTTACCGGCAGATGCGCTTTTTCAGCCAATTCTCTAAGCTCCTTGCTTGCGTTGCTTATGATAACGCCGCCGCCGACGTAAAGCACCGGCTGTTTGGATTTATTTATAGCCTTGGCGGCCGTAGATATCTGCTTTGCGTGTCCCTGGTTGCGAACACGGTAACCGGGAAGCTGCATATCCTTCGGGCCGTCTGTGTTGTGCTTATTGACCGCAACATCAACGGGTATATCGATAAGGACCGGGCCGGGCCTGCCGGTCGAGGCAATATGAAACGCCTCACGAATCGTGCGGGCCAGGTCTTTAATGTCCTTGACGATGCAGTTGTATTTCGTAACAGGACGCGTAATCCCGGTAGTATCGGCCTCCTGGAACGCGTCATTTCCGATTAGCTCGGTGCGGACCTGTCCTGTCAGGGCAACCAGCGGCACCGAATCCATATTCGCCGTAGCAAGGCCGGTAACCAGGTTGCAGGCGCCGGGCCCGCTTGTGGCTATTATGACGCCGACCTTTCCGCTGGCGCGGGCATACCCATCGGCCATATGGCAGCCGCCCTGCTCGTGACGCGGAACTATGAAATTAATCGGAGCATCATATAACTTGTCGAACAAAGGCAGCACCACACCGCCGGTATAACCGAATGCCGTATCGACACCCTGTTCGATGAGCGTATCGACGATGATTTGTGCGCCTGTTTTAATGCTGGATTTACCGGCCGAACCGGCCGGCGTGCGGGATTTGGACTTCATTTCTTTTTTCCTTTCCTGACAAACACCGCGGGCTGACATCTTATACTCCGCTCACATGCGGACAAGATGAAACCCCTTTTGCTATTCCGGCGGCCCCGCACATTGCGGGAACCTTGAATTATGGCTTTGTGGATTCCTCCGGTGAACCAGTTGTTTCCTCCCGGAAACGACCGAATCATCCGAAGATTCTAAACCCAGCCATAATCCCGTAACCATCTCATACTGAGAAGTCTCAGGGTCGTATTTGCATGTTTTCACACAAATACGGAGGCATTATACATTAACCACCCACCTCTGTCAATTATTTTCGGCGATTTATAAGCTGCCAAATAAAGATTTCCCCCTTTTTTTATTAAATGGACGAAACATTTTCTCCCCTTTTGGGTATAAAAATAGCTGGATTAAAGAAAAATTACTTATATAATAGCAACACTGATTAAATTTATTGGAGATTTGTTATGTGTGAAAATTGCGGTTGCAGCGAAGCTAACACCGAACAGACTATTGAAGAAAAGGTCAAGGACTCAATCGAGGCCATTCGCGAGAGCCTTAAAAGCCACGGCGGCGACGTCGAACTCGTCGGAATTGATGAAGACAATACCGTCAGAGTTCGCTTGCAGGGTGCCTGCCAGGGCTGCCCCGGAGCGGCTATGACAATGAAAATGGGAATCGAAAGAATCCTAAAGGAAAAAATCCCCGAAATTAAAGAAGTAGTCGCCGTAGATTAACAATCCCAGACGTACCCTTATAACTAAATCTTTAATTAATTAAAAGAGTTTACCCAGAGTTTATCCCAGGGTGCTGCTAACTTGACGCGCAACAGGAGAATGTTAGCTCACTTGCTTTTCTGTCGGGGGCCGGGGGGTAGAAATGTTTTTTGATTTGTCATTCCTGTGAAAACAGGAATCCAGATTTTGATTTTTTATTTGCATGCATCCGCAGGCCGAGGTGGCTAATCTCTTTGTCCCGAGAAAACTGGAGGACATAGCTTATTAATTAATGTTTGATGTAATATCCATCGGTAAAAAAACGTGATATATGGTAAATCTCTCAGTGGGCCCGTATTCATGAAGAGTTTCTTTGACTTGCTTTGAAGTGACACAGGATGAATCCTCAAGAGTTTCATTTTCTTTCATATATAAATTTAAATGTCGTTTTTCTATAGCTTTTTGAACACCCTTTGTGGCCTTTGTACAATCGCCATCCATTACATAACCGAGCATACCACCTTTATCCAAATCGCGAGCATATTGGCCATTAAAGTAGCGATACATACCATCGGTGACATATTCGCTGTAAGAAACACTAATTTGACCAGAAGGACGAGTGACTCTTAAAACTTTGCATTCAAAAGAAAAATAGACTTTTTCTTCATTACCGGACATGAATTTCAAGTCAATTCTCCCGACCAATTCTCCCACGTCGTCAAGAGTATCTGACTGAGGTTCGATACGAAAAAAATGTGTTGACCGATTTTTGTTATTTCTCAGATGAGCACAGAATCTATTAGTGATATGATCCTCAAGCTTAGCTGATGTCTTTTTAGGCGGAACTTTAAATGTTTTATTAGAATCCAATATTAACTTGATGATTTTGCATACATCATCTGGGGAAAACTGTTCCCATTTGATTGAAGGGTTCCCACTGATCGACATCAACGTCCCCTCTGTGATTGTATAATTGAACCTGCAATCTCATCTGCATCATTCAAGGCCGCTGTACGAGACCAAAATCGCATCTGCATAGGCTTTAGGATGTAGAGGCTGTTGCCGTCAAATACTTTCAGATTTTGACAGAATACAAAGCGGCCCTGTTCGTGTTGCAAGAGGATTTTCATGCGATTAAAAATCTCTGTAAGTTTTTCATTTGCTGTATAAACAGGAATGTTTCGACAAGTTCTGTCGGTCATAGCTACATGAACAATGGAATACGGCCGACCTTTTATGATATCACCTTTGACCTTGAACTGACTATCTCGGCCAAAGTTATTGAGCATTTCACAGAGAGTTTGGGCATAAATAATACATACCGAATCTTTCGGTTGCTTAAGTGTTGGAACCATAGTAGAGTTTTGTCTGGGATGAAAGCTTTTAATTGCCAATTGGAGAGTCTCTTCAATTAGCATTTCCTCGTATTTATCAACATTATAATATTGACGTATCAATGGTTCAAGGATATTGTCTCGGATAGAAATCGCTCTATCTTTATGACCGAACCAACCAATTGTAGTTTCTATTGTTTTTTCGAAATCTCTAATCACTCTGGCAACTTTATCAATAATTGTTTGTGCTTTTTTAGGGTCTGGCGCATCACTAGGTAAGAAGAATGGCAGAGAAAGCAGTTCATAGAAGTGCACTCTGTCTCTTTCTGTACCCCAGTTTGCTGAAGTGTGAAAAAGATAATACTTGCCAACATCAGAATCTATCACGGCGCTTAGAAAGCGAAGTAAATTAGCATCTTTTTTGGTACCGGCTATTAGATAAATTGATTTCTTAAAAACTAATGGAAAACCACAAAATGCCACTTTCATGTTTTGAGAACCTTCAGTTGCTATGACCTTAGGACCAAAAAACAAATTTTCCCTTCTTGGGCCTTCTGCTTCTAACGGAAATTTGGCTTCCTTCACTGTTTGACAGCTAAGAGGCGACAGTGCTAATGAGAAATCTTGTTTACTATTGAGATATTTAGTTTTGGCAGTCCACCATCCTGGCCTAGTTTTTTGGCCAGTCATAATCCCTGTGCTTTTATCCCATCTTAGTCCGTTTTTCCTGCTTTTTCCCGTTAACTCGCTTAGTTTGGGCAATTCTAATAAACGTG
>CAZIAN010000358.1:0-5626 GCA_964537355.1 uncultured Pirellulales bacterium
ATTGCAGCCCAAACCGGATTGATAACAGGCAGCAGTCATATTTCATGTCTCATATTGTATCGCTTTTTTCGACGGCGGGATGGCTAACTCTCAAAGCCACCAAAGCTCCTCTTCAAGCGATACAAAACGACTCTTCAGCAGTTTTGTTGCTTTTTTAATTTAATCAGGCAATAAGGGGACGAAGGACATGACATGTATATGATGTGCCCTCAGACCCCAAAAAAGCAACCTTAAGAGTCGGCTTCGGATGCTGATGTAGCAATCACGTTTTCAGCCCGAAGCCCTTTATCGCCTTCGATAATATCGAAAGTGACGGCGTCTCCCTCCGTTAGAGTTTTATATCCATCACCTGAGATACTTGAGTAGTGGACGAAGATGTCGCGCCCATCAGGGGTAGCAATAAATCCGTATCCCTTTCTGGGATTGAACCACTTAACTTGTCCTTCGATTTTCCCGTCAGACATATAACGCTCCTTATGTACAATCTCGCAAAAAATAACTTCTGTTCGCCTCCACAATCCGCTGCGGGCAACAGTTCAAGATGAAAACGACATCTTTTGAAAGTGAATGGCGGCTTCTTATTCGAAATATTTATTTGGCTTCGGTTGATTCCAAAGTGGCAGAAGTACCGAGACTTTGCCTCATCAACCGACCCATTTTAAACTTAACAGTTCGCTTTGCAGGAACATCAACACGCTCAAGAGTTTTGGGATTCTGAGCGACTCTGGCGGCTCTTGTCCTTGTCTCAAAGACGCCAAAGTCCCGGAATTCCAGACGATTATTCTCACCCAGTTCCCTCGTAATCTCGTCGAGAAAAGCCTGAATCACAGACTTGACTGTAACTCTTTTTGCTTGTGTGCGTTCCGCAATCCGATCGATAAGTTCTTTCTTTGTAATTGTTGACATAAGCTACCTCATTTTAAGGAAAGAGCAATTGGGAAACTGGATTTCACTTATATTTTAAAAAAGTCGCCTTATAACAAAACCACGCTTTTATTTTTCCACTAAATCATCAGACATTTCTCAAAACAATAAAATGTCACAACTCACTATACAACAAAGACTTCTATACGGCAAGTAATTTTATAGAAAATTTTTTCAGATTCCCCAAAAAACTGAAACCGCCTCGTGCACCCCCAAAAAATACTGTACAGCAGAAAACAACAAAAAACTCCCCCTGTGCTTATTTTCAGCCTCTTAAGAGGTGTCTGTTTGTAATTTTCGAAGTTAGTTCTTATCGGCGTTTCTAAGCGAAAAAAGACTCAATATGAGAATAGTTTATTGACCGGGAAAGGATTTGCAGGCATAATTAGCGTTCTAATATCTACCGGATATATTTATAGGAGTTTGAAGAATATGATGTGAAAGCTATTTTTGCAGTGTTCCGGTACGTTTTTTTGAAATAGCAAATATTGTTTTACCCTGTTATGGGATTGATATTTATGTCTTTAGATAATACTGAAAAAAACAGTTCCGAAGCGAAGATTCGACACAAGAAAGACAGAGCGGCTGAAATCGCCGACACTTTTGAATGGCTGATAACCGCTTTCATATTAGCTTTTGTGTTCCGTGCATTTGTGATGGAGGCGTTTCGCATACCTACCGGAAGTATGGCCGATACTCTGAAAGGAGCGCATTTTCGGCTTCGATGCCGTCAGTGTGGATATGAATACGACTATGGTTTTGTTCCGGGAAGGTATCATTTAAACGGCCGACCGATACCGGATGACACCGTTCCCGGCCCGGGTTCCGATCTTAGAGCATATCCTTCTCGGTGTCCGAGTTGCGGCAATTATCAACAGGTAGGGGGTAAGATGCCGGTAGCAAACGGAGACCGAATACTTGTTTTAAAATGCATTTATCAGTTCTTATCTCCCAAGCATTGGGACGTAATAGTATTCAAGAATCCTCCTGAACCGGAGATAAATTACATCAAACGATTGATTGCTCTTCCCGGCGAAACGGTGCGAATAATCGATGGTGACATCTATATCAATGGACAAATCAGCAGAAAACCACCTAAGGTCCAAAATGAGTTATGGATGCCTGTATATGATAACGATTACCAACCGGTTGATCGATTCTTGCCCACCTTTAATCACCATAAATGGGACCAGCCATTTAAGAACGAAAACTCTTCAAAATGGACAGTGCACGAAGACAGTCCCACTTTATTTCATCTTAATAGTCCGGCTGACCAGATCAATACGATGGAATATAATACCTCTATGGGTAATGATTTCAGGGCGACCTATGCTTATGATGAGATTGAGGGCTATAGTGGTATGCCGTACTGCAGCGACCTGATGGTGCGTTTTTACTGCCGTTCGACAGGCCCCCAGGGGTGCATAGGTGCATCTATGAGCAAATATCAAACTACTTACAAAGCATGGGTGGATTTGAAGGGTGAAATGGTCATCACGAAAATAGACAAAATTGGAATAATCACACAATTAAACCAAAAGTCAATCAAGCCGCCGGAAATAAATAAACCAACGCTGGTTAAATTTGCCAATGTTGACCACCAGTTGATTTTTCAATTCGGGAGTGAAAAATTAACATATGATCTGGGTTGTGGTTCTCAGGATGCAGGGCGCATAAGAGAAGATCTTTCACCGCGGTTGGAAATTTTAGGCTCGGGCAAATTGACGCTGTCACATGTTGCTGTTTACAGAGATATTTGCTACACCATGTCCAAATATGCCAACGGGGCTGAAAACGGCAGGGCAATAGATAAACCCTTTACCTTGGGAGAAGATGAGTTTTTCGTATTAGGCGACAACAGCCCCAACAGTGAGGACTGCAGGTGGTGGACCAGAGAGGGATTAGCAAATAAGGGTCTGTCCCCGTATCGTGTAGGTATAGTTCCTCGAGATTATCTTGTTGGTAAGGCGTTGTTCGTTTATTGGCCCAGCGGTTTCAGGCCGTTCCCTCAATTTCCGATCAGAATTATTCCTAACATTGGGCAGATGCGTTTTATCTATGGCGGCTCGAATGAAAAACTGTAATTATTTGCAGAGGTGGACCTCGTTAGAAATTCTATGACGGGGTAAATATAGTATCAATAAGGTAGTATTTCTAATGGGGTGAACAATGAGAAAAAAGCTTTTTTTTACGACCATCTTAGCGGGAATGATAATGGTTTTGGGTGGATGTGATGTTATCACACAAAGCAGTATTATTTCCGGCGGTGTTGCAGTGAAGGAATTACGCTGTGAATACCGAGTTAATCCTCTGGGTATCGACGTAGTTAAGCCACGGTTGAGCTGGATTATGGAATCCGATCAGAGGGGTCAGATTCAGAGCGCCTATCAGATTCTTGTGGCTGATAGCGAAGAAAAGCTCCGGCGTAATCAAGGCGAGCTTTGGGACAGCGGCAAGATCGAATCTGAGCAGAGTAATCAGGTTGTGTATGAAGGCAAGCCTTTGAAGTCTCGTATGCGCTGCTATTGGAAGGTGCGAGTGTGGGACAAAGAGGGCAAAGCATCAGCCTGGAGTGAGCCGGCTATGTGGACGGCTGGATTGCTTAATCCGAGTGACTGGCAGGCGAAATGGATAGGCTATGACGAGGAACTACAGAACACCGACAACATGGAAAAGTCAGACCCAAACGCGCTGGTTTTACCTCCGCCACCTTATCTGCGCAGGGGATTTTTGGTTGGCCGGCCTGTTAAGCGTGCGGTGGTCTATGCCTCGGCCCTTGGCCTTTATGAGCTGCATATCAACGGCAAACGGGTAGGTGAGGATTACTTTACGCCGGGCTGGACCGATTATACTACGCGTGTGTATTACCAGACTTATGAGGTTACCGACCTGATAAAAAACGGCAGCAATGCCATAGGAGCGATTCTTGCAGACGGGTGGTATGCCGGGTATCTGGGCTTCGGCAAAAAAAGGGAACACTACGGCAGTAAGCCGCGATTGTTCGTGCAGCTCGAAATTGAGTACGAAAATGGTCATATACAAAAAGTTGTAACCGACCGTACATGGAAGGCCAGGTACGGACCGCTTCTTGAATCGGATTTTCTGATGGGTGAAACCTATGATGCCGATAAAGAAATGCCAGGCTGGGATACATCCCGCTTTGATGATTCGTCGTGGGACGAGGTGGCCGTTACAGATAATAGTAAAGGTATCGGTATAGTCCAGTCTTATCCGGGCGAAACTGTTCAAAAGATTATGAAAATCATGCCGAAAAAGCTTACCGAGCCGGAAGAAGGTGTTTATGTCTTCGATATGGGTCAGAACTTTGCCGGCTGGGTTCGCCTGAAAGTCAATGGAGAGGCCGGGACGAAAGTGGTGCTGCGCTTTGCCGAGATGCTCAATCCCGATGGTACTATTTATACCAAGAACCTCCGTGCGGCGCGCTGCACCGATACGTATATGCTTAAAGGTACTGGTAAGGAGTTTTGGGAGCCGCACTTTACATTTCATGGTTTTCGGTATGTGGAGATAACCGGTTATCCGGGCAAACCGGGCCTTGATGCGATTACAGGAGTTGTCGTACATTCGGCCATACCGATAACAGGGTCTTTCGAGTGCTCCAGCCCTATGATAAATCAGCTCTACAGTAATATCGTATGGAGTCAGCGTGGCAACTTTATCGAGTTACCTACCGACTGTCCGCAGCGTGATGAGCGATTAGGCTGGACCGGCGATGCGCAAATCTTTATCCGTACGGCCACCTATAATATGGATGTTTCGGCGTTTTTTACCAAGTGGCTGGTTGACCTCGAAGATGCCCAGAGTGATGAAGGGGCATTTCCTGATGTGGCACCGCGTAAGGTTGCTATGGGAGACGGTACGGCCGCGTGGGGTGATGCAGGGGTTATCTGTCCGTGGACGATTTACGAGGTTTATGGCGACAAGAGGGTTCTCGAAAGACACTACGAATCGATGAAGAAGTGGATTGGCTATCTTAAGAAAAACAGTAAGGATTTACTGCGTCCGGCCAAGGGGTACGGGGACTGGGTCTCTATCGGTTCCAATACGCCCAAGGACGTTATTGCAACGGCTTATTTTGCCTACAGCACTCGTTTAGTTTCGAAAGCGGCTGCCGTTCTCGGTAAGGATGACGACGCCGACAAATATGAAGAACTCTTCGAGCAAATCAAGAGCGCTTTTAATAAGGCTTATGTTAGCGAGGATGGACGCATAAAGGGAGAGACCCAGACCTGCTATTTATTGGGTTTGTATTTTGATTTACTGCCTGAAGATAAACGTGAGCCCGCTACGCAACATTTAATCGAGGCTATCAGAAAAAAAGACTGGCATCTTTCAACGGGCTTTGTAGGTTTGAGTTATCTGGTTCCCACGCTTGCGGATACAGGACATCTGGATATTGCATATCGTTTGCTCAACAACGATACTTTTCCGAGTTGGGGTTACAGTATAAAGAACGGAGCTACTACTATCTGGGAGCGTTGGGACGGCTGGACCGAGGAGAAAGGTTTTCAGACTCCCGGAATGAATTCGTTTAACCACTATTCCTTTGGTTCGATTGGTCGATGGTTGTTTGGGAGTGTTGCCGGCATCGATACAGATGGACCGGGTTATAAGCGAATTATCATTCGGCCCAGGCCTGGCGGTGGACTGGACTATGCGAAGGCAAGCTACAAGTCCATTA
>CAZIAN010000359.1:0-5619 GCA_964537355.1 uncultured Pirellulales bacterium
GTCGTAACCTTCAATATCTGAATATCTCACAACTGCCGCATTAGCTAATGAAGCAATCTCTGCGTCAGGACGTCTGTTTTGTAAAAGTGCCATACTCTGCTGGACCGGTAAACGCTCCGCCTCGGGCAAAAAGTATTTCACAGTAGCGGCGGCGCAGACAACGATGAGCAAAAGCGCAGCATATTTCGCGGCCTTGCGGACCCAGTTGAATTTGCTAACGGCCCTTTCAATTTCTTTTGTGAACTCTGAGATGGTTTTAAACCGTTTTTCCCTGTCGGTGCTTATAGAGCGATCTATAACCTTTGCAAGCGCGGCGGGGACATCCTTGTTGACCTTGTTGGCCGGCGACGAGCCTTTACGCGGGATGTTCCTGGTCAGCATTTGGTACATAATTACGCCGACACTGTAAATATCTGCTCTGGCATCCACACCTGTACGGGTATCAGCTAATTCCGGGGCTCCATAATAGGCCGACCTGAATCCTTTGCCGGTAACATCAATATGCTTCTGGCTCAGCACTTTAGCAATCCCGAAATCGATAAGCTTGATATCGAACTTAGTCAGGTCGGATATGTCATTTGCTGTTTGTTCACCGCGTGGAACGAGCATAATGTTGGCCGGCTTGATATCTCGATGAATCGTATATTCATGAGCATACATGAGTGCATCAAGAAGTTGATGAATTATGTGGAGGGTTTCATCGAGGCGAATCTTCGTTCCTGAGCTTTTACGGTTCTCAATGACATTAGCAAGGTCCAGTTTGCTACCTACAAGTTCCATACATATGAAAACGTATCTACTGAGACTATCGGCGTCCGTTCGCTGCTCGACACTATAGGTCTTTATGATATGCCGATGGGTGAGGCTTCTCGCTATCATTGCTCCCTGCTTGAGACGGTTGATAGCAGCTCTGTCTTTACGATGCCGGGACCATATTGTTTTGATTGCAATTTCTTCGTTGGTCAGATGGTCATAGGCCTTATAGACTACAGCCTGTCCGCCTTCACCGATTTTTCCAAGAATTTCATAATGATTGTTCCATATTTCATTTGACGGATCCAGAGGTGTTATAGTATCGGCAGACTCATCTGCTTTTTTGGCAGGCTGAGATGGCCGCGGAGATATTTCTGCCGTGGCATCCTCGGAGGCTGTTTCTACGGGTTCTGTAGAATCTGTTATCGCCATTGTTACCATTTGGTCAGCGGACGTTGCTTTGTGGATAGGCTTATCCCGCCCGGATGTTTTGAGGGCATCGGCAAAATCGTCCACAGTTGACCAACGCTTTTCAGGTGAGGGATTTGCGGCTTTGAGAATTACATCAGCAGTACTCCTATTGATAATCCCGTTAGCTACCTGCTCGTTCAGGCGAACATTGAGTATGTCATTTATTTGATCGGGACTATTTTTAGGCAATGGCGTTGCAGAAAGAATTTCAAATGCCAATAAACCTGCCGAGAAAATATCGCTATTTACATTACAGATAGAAGTTTCTGCGTCTCTGACTTCAGGAGGTAAATAGCTGGTCATTGTGACTAAGGTGGTTTCCATCCGGGTTGTAGGCCGGTCGGTTAAGTGGCTGGCTAAGCCAAAATCCCCTATGTATATTTCATGTTTTGGAGTCAAAAAAACAGCATCGCCGGATATATTTCGATGTACCACCCGGCGGTTATGAATCCGCTGGAGAATAGCAAGAAATTGATATACCAGCTTCTGTCGGGACTGAATAGACTGAGATGTGAGAAAATCAAAGCATTCCGAGAGCTTGTCAACTTCGGCAGGTTGTGTTGCAATCCAGAACTGGTTTTTCGTATCACTATAATCGAAGATGCTTATAATACCGGGTTGCTCAAGCTCTTCCATGAAAGTAATATCAGAGCGAAGATGTTCTCTGGAATGTCGGCGGGTAGTGGCGCCCGAGGCCGAAGTAAAACTGAATATTTTCATCCTGAGAAGAATGTCTTCGGTCCGGTGGCGCACAATATATTCGCTGACCATATCTGAGGTGCTGATGGTTCTTACTAACTCGTAGCTTTCAGGTATAGTAACGGGAACATCCGGCATAGTCACTCCATCTGCGTAAAACCAATCATGGACAACTACAGAACGTCTATAAATCACACAAAACAATACCGCCTATGCAGTAATTATACATTTGTCCCTGCGTACAAGCCAGCAAATAGCATGTTTAAGATGACAGTTTTTTTGTTGTGTTTTATTTCAAAAAAAAGTTAAAATAGCCTAAGATTGTGAAAAGTATATGTGAGGGACAAATGGAACAGCAAGCAACGGAAGAACGGTAAAGAGGACGAAGCAATGTCACTGCCGAGTGAATATGTTATAGAAAATGCAATCGGGAGCATAGGCGATATAATCATATATCGGGCAGAGCACCCCATTCACGGTACGGTGAGTGTTTACCAACTGGACGATAACCTGCCGGCCGGCTTCGTCGAAGAGGCAAAGAAGAGACTGTACCAAAGTGGCCTGCGAATGCGGGACATGTCGTTACTAAACCTTCGCTTTGTGACAAAGACCCTGGAGGTTTCACAGAATCCAAATGAACCGTATGTAGTTACCAAATACGCCAAATATGACCTTGAAGAGCTTATTAACAATGGAGTCACACTAAAACCCAAAAGGGTGTTCCTGATACTTTCTCAGGTGCTCGAAGCAATAGTGAATTTGGCTGCTAACGGCCGATTGATAGACCGCGTCAATGCGCGCCAGATTAAGCTGTCACAATTGCATACCGGCAATATAAGTTTTTCAGTTATTGAGGAAATAGAGGAGGGTGTTGGTGCAGGTAGAGTCAGTGTTCATTCAGTAGCTGACGAGCCGACCAATGCAGATAAAAATGCTGTCTCCTCAGCAGAGCCAACCCGGACAGTTCCTATTACACAAAAAGCCGATGAAGTGCAAGCACACAAAGAGAAAGCTCACGCAGAATCTCCCGATCCCGATGCCACCTCTACGCTCGATAAGAATGCTCCCGAAGAAGATGTTCGAAATGAATTGAGGACAGCGCAAAGAAATATTTATATTTTGGGAAACATCGCTTTTCAATTGCTTTTCGGCAGGAAGTACCTGTCAAGTGACAAACTATCGGTGGCAAATATTAGAGAGCTTGGAAGAAGATGGCGGAAAGTATTGGAAGGAGCCCTCAGCGGAGATGCTGCCGGGCGCTATGACACGTATGAAAAAATGCTGTCTGACATTAGAAAGGCATCGAACAGGAATAAACGAGTGGCAATTGCTTCGATTCCATTCCTGATAGCGCTGGCTGTCATTGCGGGTTATTTCTCCTACGAACGATATCGAGAACATAAAATAATGACTTCTGAAGCCGGTCAGGCTATTAAGAACTTCCTGGACATAGTTAACGAAACCCAGGATGAATTTCCAGAGCTTACAAAACCCCAAGCGGAACCAAACAAACCGGATAAAAATACTATCCTGAGCCCATTCGATAACATCAAATCTATTGATGAGGACTAAGGTTGCTTTTGTGTTTTAACTGGCCTGCTCCCAATAATATCATTTCAAAGATGAGAGCCACAGCCGGATTATGCTTCGCTGTATTAGATTGTTTCGCTAACCGATGATATTTTCCAGATGCATCTGGATAAATGCGATAACACTTATGCCGCCGTCTTCTGTAACGGCTGGACCGTATTTCCCCATTACAAATGCTACGGAATCATCTGACGACCATCCTATTTCGCTGATTAGAAGCATAGTATATTCACCGAGAGCGTCAAGCCATTGCTTGGCTGCGGCATAGTGAGTTCCGTCGTTGATATGAAGTGTAAATGCCTGGCCGATTGATGCAAATTGTTCAGGAGAAGGTGGCACGTTAGGCTGGGCAAATTCATTGATTACCCGGCCAAGAGCCGCAATATGACTTCCATCAGTATCGTGAAGCAGCTCTGCAAGACCTCTGAGCTGGGCGGCTGCCTGGTGTGGACGCATGTCTGAGGCCTGTAGGAAGGCTCCTGCAAGATAGGCTTGAGTAATCTCCTGGCATTGGTTCTCGTCCTCGCCCTGTTGGTCGCCCTCGCAAAGACCAAGTTCTTCGCCAAGCCACTGCAGGTCATTGGAAATCGTGGTGCCTTCGACTTGCCCTACATCTGAGATGTCAGGAGTTACGGGCACCAAAGTAGAAGTTACCTCTGCCTCTATTGGCTTTCGCTCCAGAATAATCGGTTTTTCTTCTTCCGCAAGGACCCAGGCCCCTGTTCCAACATCAGGATCTTCACCGCGGAGCACATATATGCCGCTTCCGGGATAGAGTCCGGAGTCGCTGGCATACGGTAGAGTATCGTGGTCCCCTGCATAATTCAAAGTTGGTGTTGTCCGTGAGCATACCTCTAACCACTCGAATGTAGTCAGGGAGTTTAAAAAATCGATTCCAAACGGCTCAACAGTGTTATATGCATCGACAACCATTGCTCCACCGGTAGCAATAGTAACCGGTGAATTAACATAGATATCGCCAGCGTTACTTGCCAGATAGACAGCGACATCGATTTTGTTACCCGGATTTTTATTTCCTTCTATGACACTTAAGAAATCAACACGCGGACGGTCATCTATAGTGCCTGTTGTGTTGTATGTTCCATTAGCTGTCATCTCGGCATCGGAGCCTAAATTCAAGGTATCTTTGCTTATTATCACAATTGCTGCCTTCCCGCCGCCGGGCAGATCTACACCGGTCGTTCCGTTGGAACTGCCCATTATAGGTGCATCGAGCATTCCACCAGCACTCGGTGTGGATATAGTACCCCCAGTCGAGACAATCTTTACACCACCAGAAGTAGAGGATAAACCGGCCGAAGCGATGTTTATATTGCCACTGCCTGACAGTTCAATATTATCTTTTGCTGTTGCGGTTATGGACTGCCACTGATCCGCCGCATTCGCAGCATTCGTATTATCTGCTGTAAATAAGCCATTATAGCTTTGAGCCGTAAGATCCGTGTTTGATTGATTATTAAACGTAAAATTAGCTAAATCCAAATCCAACCCTTGTTTCAATGTCAGCATACTGGCACTTACACTTATGGTACTGCCTGTGCCAGCCGCTTTTATCTCACCATTTGTAGCTTCGATTGTCAGTGAACTCGTACCTGTTAATGTCTTCCCGTCAGCTAAGATTACATCCTCACTGGCTTTAAGTGTCTGCCCAGAAGCAACAGTAGTATTATCCTCCAAAGTCAGACTTCCACTCTTAACATCAACGGTCCTGTCAAGCTCGATTCCTGCAGCACCGCTGAGTGTAAGATTACCCGTATCCGTTTTGGTTATGGTTCCGGTAGCGGTCAATGTTCCGGCTTCGGCATCTATCAATTGGTCACCTGAGCCGTCCATCTCTCCATTTACGATAGAGCCTTCGAAGGTTATGTCCTGAGCGGCAAGCAAATCGGCGTATGCAGAGAAATCATCCTCTATAATAAGACTGCCGAGCTTAACGTCTACTGTACCGTTGAGATCGATATCCGTATCGCCACCGAGCGTAAGGTCACCGGTCGTGGTCTTGGTGATTGTGCTACTGGCCAAAAGCGTGCCTGCTCCGGCATCAAAAACCTGAGGACTGCCGCCGTCGGCTGTAACGGCATCATC
>CAZIAN010000360.1:0-5617 GCA_964537355.1 uncultured Pirellulales bacterium
GCCCGATAATAAATGACATTAATACGCTGTTGTAAGTAATGCCACGACAAAACAAGCACCAGTTCAATTTATAGAACACTCTTGAACGTGTTATTTTAAGCGCTTATTCCTGCTCGGTTTTTTCCTCCAGACTACTCGTCAGCCTGAACAGAAGCATCTGTGTTTTCCTGATGCTCAGTTTCATCCTTTGTTTTCACTTTTCTTTTGCGTTTGAAAACATTCAGAATGGAGCTCTTCGACTCTTTAGCTTCAGAAGCATCATCGGCCACATCATCTTCTTTCTCGGCTACATCGCCGGGCCCAGTATCAACCACCTCGGGCTGATCATCCTTTTTCTCCTGCGTCCTTACAAGCCGATCCACATCAGCATTAGAAAGAACACTATCGGGACCCGACGGAGCTATCTGACTGACGGCATCGTCAGCTTTAGCATCAATCTTATCTTCGCTGCTCACCTGGACATCAGCCTGTTTGGGCTGGACAGTATTCTCTTTCGGTTTGACAAACCTGTCCATATCAGCATCAGAAAGGACTCTCTCAGGGCCTGATGGCGCCCGCTGCTGCTTGTCAGATTCGGCAGCCTCTTCTTCAGCAGCCCACTGAACCCTTCGCAAACTCAAACCAATTTTACGAGCATCAGTATCAACTTTCAGAATCTTCACTTCAACTTCGTCTCCGACCTTAACAATATCCTGAGGCTTATCAATCTTATGGTCGGCAAGCTCAGAAATGTGTAACAGCCCTTCCAAATCATTTTCAAGCTCGACAAACGCACCAAAATTAGTAAGTTTTGCCACCTTGCCTTTAATGATATGTCCCGGAATATATTTCTCAGGGATAGCACGTATCCAGGGGTCTTCGGTAATCTGTTTTATTCCAAGCGAAACCCGGCGTTTTTCCACATTGACTTCCAGAACAACGCATTTTACTTCCTGGCCCTTCTGCAGCGCCTCACCGGGATGGCTATGTTTCCTCGTCCAGCTTAAATCTGAAATGTGTACCATTCCATCGACACCCGGCTCTATCTCAACAAAGGCACCGAAATTAGTAAGACTGCGCACCTTGGTAGTTACAACTGTTCCCGGGGGGTACTTCTGCGAAGCTATGGCCCATGGGTTCGTTTGGGTTTGCTTTATGCCCAGCGAGATTTCCTGCTTTTCCCTGTTAACATTCAGAACAATGACCTCTATTTCATCTCCGAGGTTAACTACTTCGCCCGGATGTGCAAGACGCCTTGTCCAGCTCATCTCGCTGATATGTACGAGCCCTTCAATCCCGTCTTCAAGCCGAATAAACACGCCGTAGTTCATGACGTTTACAACTTTGCCCTTTACCCTGGCGCCGACCGGATATCGCCGCTCAACATCATCCCAGGGACTGGACGTTTTCTGCTTCAAACCCAACGAAATCTTTTCGTGCTCTTTATCAACACCAACAACAACGCACTCTATTTCCTGGTCAAGCTTCACAACTTCCGACGGATGCGATATCCTGCCCCAGCTCAAATCAGAAATATGCAACAGACCGTCCAAACCACCCAAATCCACAAACACACCGAAGTCCGCGATATTCTTTACAACACCTTTTCGGACCTGACCGACCTCTATTTCCGAAAGAATTTTTTCCTTGCTACTGTGACGCTCCTCTTCTATAAGCTTGCGCCTCGAAATAACAATGTTTCGGCCTTCGATATCGATTTTGAGAATCTTACAATCCACTTCTTTGCCAATGAACCTGCTGATATCACCCGGCTTTCTTATATCAACCTGCGAGGCGGGCAAAAACACCGGCACGCCAATGTCAACAAGCAATCCACCTTTAATCCGCCGTATAACCTTACCTTTAACAACGTCCCCTTCTTTCTTGCTGCTGAGTATTGTCTCCCAGCCTCTGATGATATCGGCCTTGCGCTTGGACAACAACACAAGCCCGCTTTCAGAATCGGTATCTTCAAGAAGGACCTCAATCTCAGCGCCCATTACTATATTGTCAGAGCCGTCAAATTCACCTGCATCGACAATCCCTTCGCTTTTGAGCCCGACCTCTACAATAACATCATTCCCTATTTGCGATACGATTGTCCCTTTGAGAATAGCACCCGGCAGACGAGAATCGACCTTAGTCTGTAAAGCTTCTTCCAAAAATTCATTTTCCTGATCACTGAACATCTCGCTGATCTGCTGATCGAGCTTCTCTTCCGACAATCCTAATTTGTTAACTATGTTTCTATCTACCATAAATCCAACTTCCTCTGTGGAGTCTTCATTTCCGACTTGTCAACGCCCCACATTTACGGCGACAAGCCCTTGTGCAACACTGCACAATTTAAATATTTCGGTTAATAATCGACAAAAACACATTTGCCCACGCAGCAAATGCAAATTACTCACCTGTATAATTTACTTTTCTTTCCTTATCGCCGAGCTTACAGATAAAGCTGATTCCCGCTTTCGCAGAAATTATACCATCAAGACCATAACAAGCGGCGTTTTATCTAATCGGCAAAAACGGGTATTCTAACCGCTATCAGGATTAAAAGCTTCTAAATTTTTTACAAATTCTGCAATTATCCAGTCCGGAGTCGAAGCTCCCGCCGTAACACCGGCTATATTTTTACCAAAAAGTATATTTTTATCAAGTTCATTCCAGTTTTGCAAATGAAACGTTTGTTTATTATATTTTTTGCACAGCTCCGCCAGTTGGCGAGTATTGGCACTTTTCAAGCCGCCAAGCACAAACATTATATCCACCCGCAGGCACAATTGCACAGCCGATTCCTGTCTTTTTATTGCTTCCTTGCACAAAGTATTCATCACTTTTAACTCATTAAAATCGGACCGTCCTATTGCTCCAAGCACCTTGCCGAAATACTCCGGACTCTGTGTAGTCTGACAAACAATCCCAAGCCTGGCGTTATGGGGCAGCTTATGCAAGTCACTCTCATCAGCAATAACAACCACATTCGATGCACAGCCCATAACAGCCTGTACCTCGGGATGGTCCTCGTCGCCAATAATTACGACTTCATAACCATCACTCGCAAGCTCGGCGGCTATGCGCTGAACCCTCTTAACCAATACACACGTAGCATCAACAATATTGAGTCCCTTTTCTCTGAGTTTTGCTATTTGTTCAGGTGCAGCGCCATGGGAACGAATAAGAACCGTCCCTGAGTAAATTTGCCCAACTTCATCAACTGTTTTAAGCCCGATTTCGGCCAAGCGCTCCACCTCATCACTGTTATGAATAATCTGGCCAAGGCTATAAACAGATTTTCCGCCTTTTTGTTGCGTTAGTGTTTTTTCGGCAACACTAATGGCATTTCTAACGCCGTGACAAAATCCACACTTTTCCGCAATTAAAACATTCATAAAATCACACGCATACACCAAACTTATCTTCGGGCAAAATTGTTCAAAGCAGGATTTTATATCAAAACCTCCGTACAATCCATCAAAACTTTTCCCGCAAGGACATCTGAAAGCGATTTTTAACAGGATAGACGGCCAAACAAAAAAAGTCTCTAACAGGCTTGAGATAACAGCTCTTTGAAGATATAATCACCCCAATTACAGAATAATCTGATAAACGATTGGAACGCAAATGCAAAAGAGCAAAAGAATACAAGACACAAAAAACAATAGACAAGACTCAAGGAACATAACTTTTGTCTTATGTCTGTGGTCTGTAGTCTGTGGTCTGTTTTGGGCGGGCTGTGCCGAACAGCAGCAGTACCAGGCGGCAAAGCCCCTGCTTATGCAAAATACCGATAAACTTCGGGTAATGGAGGCAGCCGAAGACGTACTGGTAAAAATGTACTTTACCGTCGAAAAAGCTAACGCCGAAAGCGGTTTTATAAGGACAAAACCATTACCAGGCGCGCAATTCTTCGAGTTCTGGCGGAGCGATAATGTCGGAGCCGACAACTGGCTTATAAGCAATCTGCACAGTATTAGAAGGATTGTAGAGCTGAACATAAACGAACAAGACAAGGATTTATATATCAATTGCGATGTCAAGATATACAGATTGTCACTGCCCGAGCGAGAAATCCGCAGCGCACACGCATACGATCTGCTTTCAGCAAGCAGCCCGACAGTGCAGAGGATACAACTTCACCCTAAGCAGAAAGAAGATATGGCCTGGATAGATTTGGGCGAAGACGGGCAGCTTGCAGCAGAAATTTTGAGGCGGATTGAACAACAAATCGTATCCATGCAAACAGCGAGTAAAAAAATATGAGAGTACTGGTCTGCGGTGGAGCAGGATATATCGGCAGCAACATGACGGCGATGCTTAACTCCGAAGGGCATGAGCCGGTGATTTATGATAATCTCAGCAAGGGCCACATAGCCGCGGTTGGACAAACAAAGTTTGTCGAAGGTGATTTGGACGATTATAAATCGATTGTCGAGACTCTAAAGAAATATGATATCGAAGCGGTAATGCACTTTGCCGCCTTTATCGAAGTCGGTGAATCAGTTCAGGCGCCGCTTAAATATTATCGCAACAATCTTAGCTGTACTCAAAATCTGCTCTCGGCAATGGAAACGGTTGGCGTGGAAAAGTTCGTGTTCAGCAGTACCGCAGCGGTTTACGGCATACCTGAATCCATCGACGGGGGAATTTCAGAAGACTGCCCGACCGAACCGATTAATCCTTACGGACAAACAAAGTTAGCCGTTGAAAGAATGTGTTACTATCAGAGCCAGGCGGAAAAACTGCGGTACGCCTCGCTGAGATATTTCAACGCATGCGGTGCGGGAAACAATGCAACTATCGGCGAAGACCACAGGCCTGAATCACATCTGATTCCTCTGACCATCCAGGCGGCAATGGGAAAACGCGACGAAATAAAAATCTTCGGAACCGATTACGATACGCCGGACGGAACCTGTATTCGAGACTACATTCACGTTGACGATTTGTGCAGAGCACATCTGCTCGTACTGAACAAGCTGGACCAAAAGCGTGAATTAATTTATAATCTCGGTAACGGAAAGGGATTTTCGGTTCGAGAGGTAATCGAAACAGTCAAGGAGGTCAGCGGCAAAGATTTTAAGGTAGTAACTACAGAACATCGGCCGGGTGATCCACCGGTATTAACATCCGACGCCACAAAGGTCAGAAATGAATTGGGCTGGAAACCCGAAAAGCCTGAACTCCGGGAAATGGTCTCCAGCGCCTGGAAATGGCATAACGAGCACCCCGACGGCTATCCGGATTAATTCAGGGACAGATATAATTGGTGAATAATTCAACTTTGAAAATCGAGGTATGAAAATGAGTGAAATATTTGTTGGTATTGATGTCGGCGGAACGAATGTCAAGATTGGCTTATTTGATTCCGAACTCAAGATGATTTGTAAAACATCGATCACGACCGAAGCGGATATGGGCCCGGAAGTGGTTATTAACAATATGGCTCAGGCCGCTAAGGAGCTTCTTGCTGAGGCCGGTTTTTCTCTACAGGACATTGTTGCGGTCGGCATAGGAACCCCCGGGCCGGCAAAATACAGCGAGGGTATCATCATCAGATCAACGAACATGCCGAAATTCAAAAACGTTCCTATCTGTAAAATGCTGAACGAGAGGCTCGGGGCGCCGGTCGTCTATG
>CAZIAN010000361.1:0-5597 GCA_964537355.1 uncultured Pirellulales bacterium
TCATGATTTCATTTGGGGCGTTATTGATGGTGGCCAACTGGTAGAAGCTGATAGTGCTAACACCTACCCCCCCATTATTAACGACGACGTGTGGCATTTCATTGCTTATGTCAGGGATGGGGCCCAGGCATTTGTATACACCGATGGCGAACTGGTAGGAGAGGAGACACCCTCAGGCGATCCCGCTGGGCAGGCACGCTGGTCGATAGGACAGGAATGGGACAGCAGCCCGAGCGACTTTTACGGAGGCTTAGTGGACGATGTCCACATTTTCAACAATCCTCTGTCGGCCGACGAGATTCAGCTTCTAATGAAAGGTGAAGGATTTGCATTAGCCGGCCGTCCTGAACCGAAGGATGGCTCTTATATTGATGATACATGGGCAAACTTGAGCTGGGCCCCCGGAGATTTTGCTGTTTCACACGATGTATATTTAAGCGACAATCTTGCTGATGTGGAAGCTAATGCCGAGGCTGCATTCCAGGGAAACCAAACCTCGACATTTCTTGTTATTGGCTTTCCCGGTATGCCGTTCCCCAATGGTCTCGTTAATGGTACGACTTACTACTGGCGAATTGACGAGGTAAATGACGCCGATCCGAACAGTCCCTGGATAGGTAATGTCTGGAGCTTTATAGTTCCGCCAAAGACCGCATATCTGCCCGATCCTGCTGATGGAGCTCAGTCTGTTGATGTGGATGGACGGCTTAGCTGGACAAAGGGATTCAGTGGGAAACTTCACACTGTGTACTTCGGTGAAAGTTTTGAAGAAGTTGACAATGCGACCGGTGGTCTTCCTCAGGGAACGACGACCTTTACTCCCGGCACACTTAAAATGGCCAAAACTTATTACTGGCGAGTCGATGAGTTTGATCCTCCTACCACGCACAAAGGCGATGTCTGGAGCTTTACTACCGAAGGCGCCGTCGAGGCCCTTGATCCGGTTAATAGCGCTGTGGACGTATCGCAGACACCAACTCTTACCTGGGCACCGGGTTTGGGTGCTTCACATGAAGTTTACTTCGGCGCCGATGCGGCTTCACTGGAATTAAAAGGCAGTGGCAACTTAGGTGAAGAGACCTACGAGCCCGGACAACTCGAGTGGAACACGACTTACTACTGGCGTGTGGATGAAGCCAACAGCACCAATGCTGACAGCCCATGGACAGGCCCGCTCTGGAGCTTTACTACGGCCAACTTCCTTATCATTGACGATATGGAGAGCTATAACGACCTTAATGAAGATGACCCGGCAAGCAACAGGATATTTTACTCATGGGTGGACGGATACGACAATCCGGCGACAAACGGATCGGTCGTTGGTCATGCTAATCCTCCGTTTGCCGAGCAGACTATTGTTCACAGTGGCAATCAGTCAATGCCGATGATGTATGATAACGCAGTCGGCAAATCAGAGGCTACTTTAACATTGACTTCCAATAAGGACTGGACAGTCAAAGGTGTAAACAAACTGACGATTTGGTACCGAGGCGCTGCGGCCAATGCAGCCGAGACGATGTATGTTATGCTCAACGGCAGCGCAAATGTCGACAACGGCGATCCTGCTGCGGCACAGGCATCTACCTGGACGGAGTGGAATATTCCCTTACAGGCATTTGCCGACCAGGGCGTGAACCTTGCCAATGTAACTTCGATTACTCTTGGTCTTAAATCGGGTACCGGCGGTTCGGGTATGTTATACTTCGATGATATTCGTCTCTATCCACCGGCACAGTAATTAGTAAGTTACAATTAATTTGCTAATATTGTGATTCGTATCGATTCGGGGCCTATGCCAATTAGGTATAGGCCCCTTTTTATTATATTTCTCTCTAATTTTTTGACGCTATATTAATAGATATCGAACAGCACAGAATAATTTTCGCAAATCCTTAACTGACAGTTTCTAAAAGCAATTAATCGAACGTCCGACACCCCGTTTTCTGCGAAATATCTTATGTCCGTTCTTGGTTCGGTTACGAGCCCTAAAACCCATTTTTCGAGACCTTTTTATTTTACTGATACGATGATTTTCCATCTCGGATATCTCCATGTTTTAATATATGGCTTTCTTAGCCTAATTACAAACATAGTTATTATAAAGGATTTTGCTTTCCCTTCAAGACTATCTTTTGAACGGACGAATATAAAAACTGTAGGATGTGTAAATAAACCCTTCTTTTGTTCTATTTATCGCCTAACCAGGTTCTGCCTTTGGTTATATCCACTTTTAGCGGGACATCGAGCTTGATAGCGCCGATCATTTGCCCCACTATCCATTTTGCGTGTTCGTCGGCATCGGCTGCGGGCAGTTCGAAAACAAGCTCATCGTGGATTTGGAGGGTCATGCGAACGGGTAATTGTTCGGCTTCGATTTTTTGCTGAATTGTTATCATTGCTACTTTTATTAAATCGGCGGCAGAGCCCTGGATAACGGTGTTGACTGCGAGCCGTTCAGCTTGCGAACGTTTGCCGGCGTTTTTGCTGGACAGGTTTTGGATATTTCGACGGCGATGCAAAATGGTCTCTGCATAGCCCGTCTGCTTAGCGAGGGCGATGCATTCGTCCATAAATTTCCGGATTGAGCTGTAGCGGGCGAAATAGTCTTCTATAAATTTTTTGGCTTCGCCCTGGCTTATCCCGATAGCCCGCGAAAGTCCGAACGCCCCCTGTCCGTAGATGATGCCAAAATTCACGGCCTTGCAGCGTGAGCGCATCTCACTGGTTACGTCTTCAATTGCACAGCCATAAATCTGTGACGCGACGAAACGATGAATGTCCCTGTTTTCGGTGAAGGCGGCCATCATGGCCCGGTCTTTTGAAAAGTGTGCCAGGAGGCGAAGCTCAATCTGTGAATAATCGCAGCTTAAGATGCAATCAGATTCTTTTTCGGTTATAAATGCGCCGCGAATTTTTCTGCCAAGCTCTGTGCGGATCGGAATATTTTGAAGATTCGGATTACTGGAGCTAAGCCGGCCTGTTGTGGTTATTGTCTGGTTGAATGAGGCGTGAAGACGGTTAGTTCTGGGATTTATCAGCGAACCGAGTTTTTCTACGTAAGTATTCTGAAGTTTGCTTAAAGTTCGGTATTGGAGGATCAAATCGGCAATTGGATGCTGAATGCGTAACTGTTCGAGTACGGCCGCATCAGTGCTTCGGCCGGCCTTGCCTGTGCGGAGAGATGTCAGGTTGAGCCGGTCGAAGAGAATTTCGGCGAGTTGTTTCGGAGAGTCGATATTAAAGACCGAGCCGGATTGTTCGTAAATCTTCTCTGTGAGTTTTTCGAGTGCCTCGTGGATTTGGCCTGACATATTTCTCAGCAAGGCCGTATCCAGTGAAACGCCGTTGTGTTCCATCGCTGCCAGGACCGAGACAAGGGGCATTTCGACTTCTTCGAATAATTTTTTAAGCTGAGGCTCTTTATCAAGGCGGGCTTTTAGGTAGGTATAAAGCTGGAAAGTTATGTCGGCATCTTCGGCGGCATATTCACAGGCTGCGACGGTATCGACCATATCGAAAGTTAGCTGGTTTTTGCCTTTGCCTATAAGGTCCGTGATTGGGACACAGTCATAATTCAGGAAATCTGCGGCCATGTTGTTCATCGAATGGCTTCTGGCAGGGTCGAGACAATAAGAGGCTACCATAGTATCAAAGTGGATTCCTTTGACCGGCAGGCCTGCGTTTTTGAGGACGTGCAGGTCGTATTTGATATTTTGGCCGATTTTATTTACATTTTTGTCAGCCAGTAAAGGCGCGAGTTTTTTGCGAACTGTTTTTATATCAAGATGTTTTGAACCGAGCGGGGCCTTTATGGGAAGATAGAAAGCCTTGTTTGCCTGCCAGGAAAAACTGATTCCGACCAGGTCGGCCCGCATGGCGTCAATAGAAGTTGTTTCGGTATCAAGGGCGAACAATTTTTGCTCTTTCAGCTCGGAAATAAATTGATCGAATTTTTCTTCTGAGTCGATTAACTGATATTCGTGTTCGACAGTTTTCATTGAAGCTGGTTGTTCGGCATTTATTAATGAGTGCTCCTTGACAGGCGCGGCTTTGTCCGGCTGCTCAACATCGGTTAGGCCTAATTGTAAGAGAAGGCGAGTGAAGCCAAGCTTAGTGAAGAGACGGGTCAGCTCGGGTTCGTTGATTTTCTTCATGGTCAAATCATCGTAACCAACCGGAATCGGAACATTGCAATCGATAGTTACAAGCTCTTTGCTCATAGCGATCTTGTCTTTGAAATTTCGCAGGTTGTCGCCGCGTTTGCCTTTTATTTCATCGACGTGCTCGTAAAGATTATCGATTGAGCTGTACTTTTGTATCCAAGTAAGAGCTGTTTTGGGGCCGACATCGGGTATGCCGGGTATGTTGTCGGCGGTGTCGCCCTGTAAGGCAAGGCAATCGATGAATTGCTGCGGCGAAATTCCCATATCAGTTTGCATTGTCTGGGGATTGGTTATATTGCCCGTTTTGATGTCATACATGAAGGTATGCTCATCGAGAAGCTGAAGCATATCCTTATCTTTCGAACATATATATGTGTCGATATCATCAGTGCCGGCGTTTTTCGACAATGTTCCGATTATATCATCAGCCTCAAAGCCGTCTATGCGGAGCATAGGGATGTTCATCGCATTTAGAATCTGCTCAATCCGGTCTATCTGGGCGGGCAAATCATCCGGCATTGGCTTGCGGTGGGCTTTGTATTCGGGGTAGATATCGCTGCGGAAGGTTTTTTCTTTGCTGTCCATAGCCACGACGAGCATGTCCGGTTTTTGCCGCTGGATCAGGCCTATCATTGCTGTCGTAAAGATATAGGTTGCCTTTGTAGGCTCGCCTGTGGGGCCGGTAAGCGGTCGCATCTGTGCGTAATATGCGGCGTAAATGTGCGCGTGGCCGTCAATTATGTAAAGGGTTTTTGACATTGAGGCCACTTTACGGATTGGCAGGTCTGATGTCAAGGGCGGTGTAGGAGATAGTTTTGAGTTTTGAGGGTTTAGTTTTGAGTTGTTGAGTTCCAATATTATCCCTTTGAAATTGGGTTTGAATTGGCTTTGTTTTGGGTTAAATTGGGTTTGTTTTGGCTTAAATTGGCTTTGAATTGGGTTTGTTTGGCTTTGTTTTGTCTGAATAACCAAATGTCCATTTTTGGATATATACTTATAATATAAGAGTTTAAGTTGATTTTGGCCTACTTGACTTTGGCTTTGTTTTGCATAAAATGGGCTGATTTGTAGAGGATTCTCTACAGTTGTAGAGCGTACAACAGAAGAAGGACGACAGATGATGGACGATTGACGATTCATAATAGACATAAGACTCCAGACTAAAGACTCAAATTCAAAACTCCTAACTTATGAGACCCCCCACAGAATGCAAGACATTCTAAACGTGGGGGCAGGCAAAAAAGCCCCTTCGACTACGCTCAGGGCAAGCAGCCCTCTATAATTAAACGAGTGTCCGCTTTTGAACCGAAAAAAGAGTAATTATATGATGAGTAAATGAGTATAAGTGTATATAAGTAAAAGGATTAAAAAATTTTGAAAATTTATATTTTTGTTTTTTACAGTGCGCGTTTTTGACTGAAAACACCCTTAAAG
>CAZIAN010000362.1:0-5586 GCA_964537355.1 uncultured Pirellulales bacterium
TCCATAGTCCAAGCTGTAGGACAGCATCTTGGCGACGAATGCTTCCTGGTACATCCGAATGAGATCGAGTTCCTTACTATACCGAGGCATATCTTTTATCGAGTGAAAAAAAGGCTGCAGGTCTTGACCGGAGTGCTTGGGGTATTCGGAAGCAAAGCCTGTCTGCTCGTAGGTATAGTTCACGTTGTTGCCAGGGTTCCAGGGACTGGTTTCCCAGTTCAGTGTCGAATAATCGAAGCGGTCCCAGACCTCGATCTGCACAATAATCCCACGCTCGGCGGTCCACTTTAGCATGTTCTGGAAGCGCTTCCAGTATTCATGGTTCCACTGATCGAGGTCGAACTTTCCGTCCGGCAGCAGCTTGTGAGGCTTGAGGTCCTTGCCCTCCCGCTGGCTCATCGTATTGCGTACGTAGTTGGCCCCGACCACCTGTATCTCATCAAGATGTGTTTTGAGGTCATCGAGCAAGAAGATATGGTCAGTCTTGCTTCCGCCAAGAAGCATCACGGGCTTGCCTTCGTATTGCCAGTAACGCGGGTTTTTCGTATAGGGCTGAATGCGGTCGGCGTTCTTATCTTCGGCCGACAACCGCGCAACACCAGCCGTGTTCAAGACAACTGACACAACCACAATCATAAGAAGAACTCGAGATGAGAACCAATACATAGTTTGCTCCTTTGTCACAATATATGTTACAATCCTTAGTATACATTTATTTACACAGGGCTCGAATGACACATCTAACCAGTCGCCCAATCAGTTGTTTATCTTATCCTTAGGATTTAAAGTATGCAAGCTCTATCCGGAGTATAATGATTCCTATGGAAATACCCTCTGGTCAGTCAACCAAATGGCTCAGCCTATCCGGACCATGTGACTGGGCGGAAAGGAGATAGAAAAACTAACTCAGAATTAGTATAATACTCAGCAGCTTCAAAGAACGAATCTCTGGGGCTTATTACATAGATTGTTGAGGGGCAGATTCGACGAATGTCAATGTATAAACTGACAAGTTTCTTCTTTGTGATTGCTATAGTCCTGGTATCAACTGTCTCGGGATTATTGTGGTGTATTCACGTTAATACTCTTCTCGCTTACTTTGCAGGAGTGAGTTTTATTGCGTTCATATTCTTCGTGTATGACAAACGGCAATCCCAGAAGAATAGACCACGAGTTCCTGAAATAATCTTGCATACGTTGGCTTTGTTTGGAGGTACTCCAGGTGCTTTCATGGGCCAGTTATTTTTCAGACACAAAACGAAGAAGTTGAGATTTAGGACTGTATTTCTGGCTATTGTCTTGCTTCAGATATTATTTGGATTTTGTTACTGGCGTTATTGGCGGTAACGACAGTTGTCGGCTTGCTGGTTTCACAATGGCTTGACATAAGCTTGCTGTTAAGCATAGATAAGACCAGCACTCAAGACAAAACAAGTGTACCAGTTAGTGGCTAAAACGACGATATCAAATGTTTGTTGATGCCGGTTTATAACTGAAGACCAGATAGATCGCCACCCGCGCTCTTCAACTTCTGGTAATAGACCTCAAATCGTTCTTTGAGCGCAGATACGGACTTTTCCAGATTCACCATATCGGCCTTCAGGCTTTTCGCTTCCTCGCCCAGCATCTCGGTCACAGGGATGTCCTTGAGTTTAGCAGTCAGTTTCTCAAGATCGCTACTCTTGGCTGCGATTGCCTCCTTGTACGCCATAGCCATTGCTTTTAATCCATCCGTGTCCATCTTTTCGGCTTCGGCCTTAACTTCACTGATAGGTTTGTTTTCATCAGCTTTCTTGCCGCATCCCAAAATAGCAAATAGACAAAGTGCAATCAGACAGCAGAGAACAGCATTCCTCACAATCTTCATTTTTCCAACCTTTCAACAATCTTCAATTCTCACGTCTCAGCCGGTGCTCATCAGCACCGCTGTTACATTTTTAACAAATCAATAATTTGGAGAAAAGGGTATTCTTCTCTCTTTGTCCGATCTCAAGGCTAATCCATACCAATACAATTCTACATGTTTGTTTATTCCAGTCGAGAACTTTTAGGAGAAAAAATATAGTTCTTTGGCGTACTACTTAAGCCAAATCTATTAAACAGTTTTGGAATCAAAAACCACGAGTTTTTGCTTTCTAAGGGCAGAGGGAAATAAAACTGTAATTTCAATTGCTGCATTGCCCTTTGATCTTGTACAATTACTCGATATATAATCATAGATTCGGGAGTCTGTAGTGTACGAATTATTAATCAGGATCGAGACACTCTGTATAGGAGCTCAGCCGCTGACACTGCTCGGTATTGGAGCAATAACGACAGTTGTTGGCTTGCTGCTCTGGCTGGCTGGCACATACTTCAGTTCAATAGTTATTGGAATCCTTGGATCTGTTGTAGGATCATTTTGCGGTTTGCTGGTTTCCCAATGGCTTGACCAGAACACGCTGTTGAGCATGGGTATAGGGGCTGCGGTTTTCTGTATTGCCGCAGTCATTTTTAAAAATATCATCATCATAGTACTTGCCATAATTGTTTTTGCCTTGGCCGCAGGAACCACATATTCGAGTATGATTTTGGCAAGTCCTGCTCAGCAGCAGGATGCCCAGCCAAATCCTGCTCTGGTTAGCTCGTTCAGCTCTATGGACTCAAACGCGCGATTATCCTATGTCAACCAGATTTCAGAAGAGGATGATGGTTTCTTCGAGAAGCTAAAGACACTCTTGAAGGACACATTGGGCACTATGAATCCACATAAATGGAAGCTTCTGCTGTCAATACTTCTTGGAGGGATTGGAGGCTTGCTCCTGATCTGGTTTATCAAGCGATTCGTAATTGCCCTATGTTGCAGCGGTGTCGGGGCACTTCTGGTTCTCGTGGGAGTTGAGAGTCTCCTCATGACGGCTGGCCTTCAGTTGTGCAATGTATTTCAGGAACATCGTTTCGCGCTAACAGTGACATATTTTTCAATGGTAGGTATCGGAACCATTGTGCAGCTTATTTTGACCAGATCTCCCAAGTCTAAAGAAGCTATAGAAGCTCAGAGCACCAAGGCTTAGAAGGTGTGAAACGAATAACGTTAATTGAAACCGATTGGCGGGTAAGACCGATACGAAATATTTTGGCAAAGCGAAAAAAGGACCTTGTTTTTCGATACAATTCTCGTGTTTAAGAGAAATACTCAGAACACCTGATGATCAATTTTCGTGTCATTTATAATATGGCTTAAGATATTGGACCTGTTGCACTATAAAGGATGGCATTGAATAGCAAGCGAAAGGTCCCATGCGACTGCCCGCGATGTTGAATTCTAAATCCAAACAGGATTATTTTTCCGCGGCCGTACTGTACCTCGACAATCGCCGGTTTATCAACTATGAGTTCTTTACCTCTGATCCATCCGCTTTCCAGCAGAACAGTGTCCGAATATCGCGCTACAACACGAGCAGGAAAACGGACATCAGTACCTCGATGACCATTATTTCCATTTTCTGATGCTTCAATTAATTCAAATGCCTGAGATCTTGCAAAGTACCCGGATATCCATTGCGGCGTACCGTAACCGACCGGATGTTTATTATCCACCCAGATGCGCAGTATGGAGCCTGGGCAGAAAAATTCTTTTGATGCTTTGTTGCTAATGAAGTTTCGAACTGGGATATTAAAATACTCTATTGGGAGATTACACGAGTTGTCTATGCATATCAATGTCCCTCCATCCTGTACAAAGTTCTGCAGCATGATAATTCCTTCAGAACCAATCCCGCCAACATATTGCGGCTCGGTCGTATCTACGGCACGGCCCTTAATTATTGAGCCGGGACCCACGGACGGTAAAATCACACAGTCATATCGACTTCTTAGATTACCGGCCCGGATCTCGGCGTTATGCAAAGATGTGTATTCAAACTCGAAATTATCCAATACCAGTCGTGTCCACCCTTCGTCTATGCTGGCCGTCCACGGTTGATAAAGGCCCAGACGTGGCGGTAATATGCTGCTGCATGCAGCTTTTACTTGTGAATATGGTTGCTGAACGCCTGACAGTGATGTAGAAATACCTTCAAGAAGTTGTGGCTCTGCTTTAGTCACATCATTCACATCAGGTATAAATAAAGAACCGTAAGGCATTTCCATACCGGTTTTTTCTTTCCATTGATCTGGCAACGAAATTATCTGAAAAGTAATACCGGCCTTAAACAGATGGTTTATCAGGCGATAGTTATCATTCGAACCGGCCCGCACCACATAACCGCCAGCCTCTTGTGGCAATTCTATTACCTTGCCTTGTGGCAAGGTCACTGCCTCGAGTTTTTTTGCCTGAGATTCAAATGGCTGATATACACTCACACTACGCACTCCCATCTGTAGAGGCAGAGTCCAGCCAGCCATGTCATATGGTGCTTCGGGCGGGCCTCCCTGGTAGTAGGACCGATTTGGATATACCTGCCGTTCCATCATATCGTTGAGATGAGAACGGTACGGCTGTGAGCAATAGAGGATATATGTCCCGGCTGGGTAGCGTACACTGTCGGCTAAAAATTCGTCTTCCGCCTGATGCACCTCGACGCCAGTGGCGTGCAGAATGGACAGCATTTCGGTTGCAGTTCGAGCATCGTGCTGGTCCGGAGGAACAAGCCAGGCAAAAGGAGGTTCTGTTTTCCCACGTTCAATTGCATCACGTCCCAGTTTAATTTTGTTGCTTATAAATAGATCATGATACCGGGCTGCCAGAGAAAATAAGCTCATACAAGCAATCTTTTCATAATCCACGATGTCGCGCAATCGCCACCAGCCACCCGGCCATGGGTCAGGAAAATTCGTCGCAATGGCATAATCCGGCATGCCCCGTGTACCCCCATGAAGCTCACTTTTGCGTTGGAAAACTGGCGAAGCAATTAGTACACTCGCCGCCTCGGTGAGTATTCCTGTTATATTGTGGCGATATGCTGAGGTACGGAATCCTCCCTGCCACCAGTTGTCGTACATCGCACTATTAAGAATTCCTTTTTTGCCCTCCCGGGTAAGCTCCGCCGCAATGTGACCCCCGATGATCATCATCATATGGTCATTCAGCGGATGAACATTTGGATTTTTCGGATCGAAGAATGGCGGAACAAAGAACCTCGCTCCGGAATTACCCATCTGATGAATATCATATATAATATTGGGCAGCCATTCTTTGTAAATCACTTTGGTTTCTAAACGGGTCTCCTTAAGATTGAGCATGAACCAGTCACGGTTATTGTCATGGCCTGCATATTTTTGATAAAGCCAGGGCATCCCCGTACCTTCCCAGGGTTTTCCCAGCGACCGTTCGTACCAATCGATTACCTTATTGAGTCCGTCGGGATTAGCGCTGGGTATCAATACGATAATGGTCCGTTTGAGAATATCCTGGATTTCAGGTGAAGAGTTGGTAGCAAGATCATACAGTAGCTCCATCGCCATCTGGCTGGATGCTAATTCGGTGGAATGGAGATTGCAGTTAATCAGTACGACCACTTTTGCATTTGTGATTAGGTTTTGTTCTTGCTCCTGGTTCTGGATTAGTCGCGGATCCGCAATCTTCCTTTGCTCTGCCATCGCCTG
>CAZIAN010000363.1:0-5514 GCA_964537355.1 uncultured Pirellulales bacterium
CAGATTTGATACCGCTAATTAACTCGTTGACACGCAGTGAGATTGGCTGAGAAAAAGCAGGTCTTATTCCTGGAATTAAAGTCAGCTCATCGCTGATTGCCTGTACAATTTCCTCCTTTGATTTTCCAAATTCCTTCTCGTAATTTGGCTTAAACATAATCAAAAGGTCGGTTTGCTCGGGTCCCATAGGATCTTCGGCAATCTCTGCTCGACCAGTCTTGGAAACCACTGTGCTGATTTCGGGAAATTTGGCAAGTAGTCTACGCTCAATTTCCGAGGCTTGTTTTGCAGAACCTTCTGTGCTGGCAGTAGGTAAACGCACAATATTTATCGCAATCGCTCCTTCGTCCAGCGGCGGTAGGAACTCTGTTCCAATCCTGGGCAGCACGGAAAACGCTCCAATCATAAGAGCACCAGCGACAGCGATTGTGATCCACCGCCCCCGTATAGCGAGTGTTAGTATAGGTGTATAAACAGCATGGATAATTCGAAGCAACAAATTTTCACGTGCCTGGCCGGCAGAGCGTTTGATGACCAAGGACCCCAGGACCGGTACTATAGTCAGCGATACTACCAGCGACCCAATAAGAGCGAAGCATATGGTTAGCGCCAATGGTTTAAACATCTTACCTTCCATGGCTTGCAGCGTGAATAGTGGCAGAAAAACAACCACGATTATCAGCATTGCAAACATAACCGGCCGGGCTACCTCTCGTACAGCTTCAAAGGTAATAATAGTTCTTGATAAATCTGAATTCGCCTTGTCCTGCATGTGCCTGACGATGTTTTCCGTAACAACTATTGAGCCATCCACAATCATACCGATAGCAATAACAAGTCCACCAAGGCTCATAAGGTTAGCCGTTACTCCCTGCCAACCCATTAATATAAAGGCCGCCCCGGCCGTCAGTGGTAATGAGACAGCGACTGTCAAAGCGGCACGAATGTCCCATAAGACAATAAACAGAACCAGAATGATAAATATGATCCCCTGGCCAAGAGCGGTCGAGACAGTCCGAATACACGCCTGTATAAGACTCGTCCGGTCGTAGAATGGAGAGATTCTCACTCCTGCCGGAACAGATTTCTGGATTTCCGGTATTTCGGCACGGACACGGTCAACTACACGCTTGGAGTTGCTTCCCTTGAGCATGATGACCATCCCACAGACTACCTCTCCCTGTCCATCTTTGGTTACAACTCCATTTCTTGTCTGATGGCCTATTCGGATATCGGCCACGTCCCTGAGATATACTGGTGTCCCTTTATCTGCTTTGAGCACGATCTTTTCAATATCGGGGATACCTTGAGCCAACCCTTTCAAGACCACGTTTATTTGTTCCCAGTCTCTAACAATGAAACTGCCGGAAGCATTTGAGTTGTTCGACTTAAGAGCATCAAGAACGTCGTTCAAAGAAATTCCGTATTTAAGCAGAAGATCCGGATCTGGAATCACATGGTATTGTTTAACAAATCCACCGAAACTATTGACTTCGTTTACTCCGGGCAATCGTCGCAACTGGGGGCTGACTACCCAGTCCTGAATCATCCTTAAATCCGTCAGGCTGTATTGGCTCTTTATAAGCAAAATGCCACATTCCGGACATTTATCCTCAGTATATGACCAAATCTGCCTGTGCGCAGGGCAGTAGTAACCAGCCTCAAGAACGTACTGATATATCTCTCCGAGCCCTGTAGAAATGGGGCCTAATTCCGGATCAATCCCATCCGGCAATTTATCCGTTACCTGTTCCAGACGCTCAAATACGACCTGCCTTGCAAAATACGTATCGACATTGTCCTCGAAAACTATGATAACCTGTGAAAATCCGGTCTTAGACAGAGACCGAACCTCTCTGACATCCGGCAGACCTCCCATATCAATCTCAATGGGAAATGTTACAAGTCTTTCTACTTCTGTGGGTGTCAACCCTGGAGCTTCAGTAAGAATCATAACCTGTTGATTAGTCGCATCCGGAAAAGCGTCCATCGGTAGATGATTCCACGCGAGAACTCCCGCTCCCAACAAAAATATTGCAACAAGGAGAACTAAAAGTCTTTGGTGAAGGATGAAATGCAGTAATTTGTCCAACATAGGCTACATCCCTTTTCGTCAATCGGCACAACCGGCGCCCATTTTCTCTCTTAAAATGTCGCTCTTGAGCATAAATGCCCCACGAGTTACGATTTTGGCTCCCTTTGTAATACCATTTAGCACCTCAGCAAAGCCTCCCTGGTTTCTTCCCAAATGAACATCGCGGCGCATCCACAAATCGTCCTTCCAGTGTTGAAAAACAAATGTCTTGCCCTCATCAGAAAGAACAGCACTTGAGGGAATTGCTGTTATATTTCCTTTGAGAGGAATAGATATTTCGGCCTCTGCGAACATTCCAGGCTTGAGCTTATGTTCTTCGTTCCTGACCTGGACTCGGACCTTAATTGTGCGGGTATGTTCATCTACCTGACTACCAATAAGGTCAAGGACTCCGTTGAATGTTTCGGACTCAAAGGCCTTGACTCGAATCTTTGCTTCAATTGTTTCACCTGATGAAACCCGATCGTGAAGAACTGCCAGGTCTTTTTCATACAGGTCGTACCATATCCAGACATTGGACAAATCTGCAATTGTAAAAATGCTTTCTGTAGTATCAACCAGCGCCCCAGCAGAGACATTCTGATTGATAATCGTACCAGCCTGTGATGCTCGTAAGATCAGTTCTGCAAATTGGCCATTCTCTTTCTCATCCTTGACCTTGCTCACTTGATTAGTGCTTAGACCAAAAAGGCGCAGTCTTCTTTCAGCCGCTGCATAATAAGCTTGAGCAGCCTTAAGTTCGTTTAAGGCGCCAAGATAATCTGCCTTGCTGCTGACTTTGCTCTCATAGAGTTCCTTTTCTCGCTGGAAAGTCGAGGTTGCCAGTTCCAGCCTCGCCTGCATCTCTAAGAACCGGGCTTTTGCCATGCCTAAATCAGCGGAGTGAATAACAGCCAGTACATCTCCTTTTGCCACCTTTTGGCCAAGCAGTCTTTCTACACTTTTAACCAGGCCACTTCCGGTTGGCACAACATTCACAACTCTCGTTTTGTCTAATTGCACCTGGCCGGTGAGTTTCAATTTCTTCATTCGTTCTACATCTTTAACAACGGCTGTTTCAATCAATGCGTTTGCTACTGATGGTTGCAGTTTGACCATACCTATCTCATACCGGCAGTTATCACATTCAATAATACGTTTCCCATGTTCACACATGGCTTCTTCGGGGGCGCTTTGAGTAACCGTCGAGTCGAGTTCACGCATCGAAGATTTCAACAAGCCCGGATTACATATACTGCATTGAGATTCCGGGAGGTTGTGTTCGGCACACCAATCTCCTTTTGCTTTAAAAGTAGCAGCCAGCGAAGGATTGCACTGGACACAAAGTGATTCTGGAACACCATGTTCCTGGCAAATATCTTCATTGGCCTGGTGTCCATGCCCATGGCCGTCATCGAGTATAGTGCTGGCTTTAGCTGGATCACGTGGTCCAAAGTGCAAGTTGCCCGTAAGCCACAGAATAGTTCCTGCGAGAACAATAAATATAGACAGCGCCATGCTAAAGTTATTTGCTTTTTGCAGGACAGAAGTACTAATATTACGTTTTGTTTCCGACATGATAAAATCCTCCTATTTACTTTCCTCTACTTTCGTTTTGAGGGGATTGTTAACATCATCAAGGTTTTGGTCGATTAGACGTTCAACATCAGCTTTAGCAGCATGGTAAGAAGCAAGAGCATCTATATATCGTGCTTTTGCTTCGAATAAAGTTCGCTGCGCATCCAGTACATTCAAATAATCCAGCTTGCCCTGTGTGTAACCTGTCTTTGAAGCTTCAAAAACACCTTCGGCCCCCTGTAATACATTCTTTTCCAATTCAGTGGCCTCTGTATATGCGCTTGAAAGTGCCTGATAAGATTTGGCTAATTTCATGTGCACTCTCGTATAGGCCGCTCTTTGTTCTTCTCTTGCCCTGGCAAGCTCGTAGTTCGCTCGGAGTTTACCCGCCTGGTTTTTGTCTGAGATTGGCAATGGAATCGAAATGCCAAACATTATTGCATTATCATCTGTTTCATTGAATCTCTGTAGTCCTCCCTTAAGCGTGATATCTGAAACTGCTTTGGCTTTCTCCAGTTCCAAAGCGGCCTTGTCCTTATCAATTTCCAGAGACCAGCGCGCAATATCCGGATTCTGCTCAATCAAATCTGCCAGCTCTTCAATAGATGGTATGGGTGATAAAGAATCAAGTCGGCCTGCTGCATTTTCAAATCTCGGGTCTTTGCCAGTCCACATAGCAGCCAGTTGTTTACGAGTGAACTCAAGGTACTGTATAGCCTTTTGATGCTGAATCTTAACATTCGAAAGAGCTACAATGGCTTTGGTCTTTTCCATAGGCGAGTCTTTACCGGCATCAACTCTTTGAGTCACTGTATGCACTAATTCTTCAGAGACCTGCAGCAGTTCTTGAGTTAATTCGAGAGTCTGTTGTGCAGAAAGAACCTCGTTAAATGCCTTGGTAACTTCGGTAAACACATCCAGCCGTTTAGCTTCATAATCCCATCCTGCCAATTCTGTTTCCATTGAAGCCAGTTCTGTTCGCTTACTGCGTTTATTCCCGAGTTCTATCAACTGGCTAAGTTGTATCTTTGTTTCCGCGGCATCAAAATCGCTGCGAGGACCCGCCCCGCCAACTTCCTCAACTTCGACATCGAGCTCCGGATTTGGCAAAAGAGATGCTTGTAATCGCTTCGCTTCCGAGACACGAACATCCCAGGAAAAAGCCTTCAGCTCAGGATTGTACAGTAACGCTAAAGCCAGAGCCTGCCGTAAAGTAATAGGGCCGGTTGGCTCGGATATTTCAGCAGCATCCGGGTTTTCCATGGCTTTGGCTGGAGGCTGGAAGGTACTGAAATCCCGTCCCAATGATGGTTGTTGATGTAGCGTAACATCGTCGCTTTGCTCCATACAGCCTGAAACACCAAGAGCTAACAGCATAACTAAAAGTAAAATTCTAATACACATTACAATAATCCTAATTTATATGTCCGGTTATAAGCCTCTTCTGAAAAACTTAATGTCGTGGAGTATCACAAGAAGATTGAATATGCTTAGCCATTTACATTAAATCTCGTGTAAATGTCATGAAAAAGAAATGCTTATTCGGCAGATCACACCAGCAGGACTACCGTGCGCAGAGGATCAAAATAAGAAGTGTCAGTAAAACTATTTGAAGCTAAATTATATACAGAAGAATTGAGCTTAACGAAATCTATAAGTACGTTTGTTGCCGGGATCAGAAATACTGGATTCAACTTTTGAGGTGTATTAGAAATCTGTACCATGTCTTTGTAAATCGGGAAATCTACGCATGATCCACAATGTTTGCATATTTCATGACCTTCTTTTGCGGAAAGCTCGATTTGAACTGAAGCAGAGTGATGATCCGTCTCATCACAGCATTCATTAAATGCAGGTTCGAA
>CAZIAN010000364.1:0-5478 GCA_964537355.1 uncultured Pirellulales bacterium
AAAGTCACCAGAGGCAGAGCTTTTATCATTGAATCATGGCGGGACTATTGAGTATATTAAAATCAATCCTCTCTTTGCCCCGGATGCTTACAGTCTGAACCATGTTTTCCTAAGAATTTTCTACGATAATAAGATAGAGCCCAGTGTGGATGTACCTATCGGTCCATTTTTCGGTTCCGGTCTCGGCGAAGCAGAGGTCAGGAGTCTTTTTGTGGGTATGTCAAGCTCCGGAACTTATTACTGCTATTTCCCTATTCCGTTCAAGAACGCCATTCGCATAACTCTTCTAAACAGGAGTTATGAATCCGGAGGAGAATTCTTTTGCGATGTTGGCTACACAACTCGATCCCCAAAAGAGCAGAAAGGTGCAAGCATCGGATACTTCGGTGCCGAGTATAACAAAGCCTGGCCAATTGTAGAGCCAAAAGACTATGTCCTGTTCGACTACAAAGGTGCCGGGGCAATCGTCGGTCAGGTAATGACAGTAGAGCCGGTCAAATCCGACCGGAAGCGATGGTGGGAAGGCGATATGCGTATTTATATCGACGGCGAAGAGAAACCACGTTTCCACGGTACGGGCCATGAAGATGAATACCAGGGCGGCTGGTCTACTTTCTGGCTGACCAATCCCTATTCCCTGCCACTATTTGGCCAACCCAAGACAAAGGATTTGATTGACGTTTTTGGCCAGGTAAATGGCTCAACTACGGCCTACCGCTTTTGGCCGGGCAAAATTCACTTTAAAAAATCTATAACCATTTCCACTGAACACGGCAATCATAACGATACACCGGCCAATTACTCTTCGCTCGTATATTATTACAACATTCAACAATAGATCAGATTTATCGATCGCCTTTGGATTGCTTTCTCTTTGCGGCCGTAAGCCGCTTCGAGAGTTTCTCAGCAAAGGCCTCCGGCTTGACTAACGTCGCCATGAAGTGATCGCTGCCAGGGATTAGTTCACATCGAAGCAGCATCCACCCGGCTTGCTCTGCCTGTTGACCCAACAGACCCGGCTGCCAAGCATGCTCTTTACCACGCCCACTCGCAAGATCAGCGTGCCGCTCAATGATCACGACTCGCCCAGAAGGCTTGATCACCTTTTTCAGATGCCTAAGGTAATCGACATGGGTATCCTTGCCAAAGTGGTGATATGTTTTGGAAATAAACGCCAAGTCGCATGAGTTCTCCTCCAGGCCGGTCCCATCTGTCGGACACAAGTACGGCTTGATCTGAGGCACAGCCTCCCACTTCTCCTTCATCGTATCGACTTTTTTCTGTTCGACTTCGCCGGCGTGGATTACACCTTTGGGTCCGAGCTTCTCAGCTATCTTCGACGACCACCAACCGTCACCAGCCCCGATGTCCACTACTACGCTTTTACGCCGCAGGCCCAGCCGCTTGACCACGTAATCTGCCGCTTCGCGATATCCCTTCCCCCCGACCGAACCGCCACCCTGCTCTTTCTGCTGACCTACCACCGGCAGACACAGAAACAGAAACAGAATCGCTACAATTGCACCACCAACTCTCAAACGCTTTGACATTTTCGACCCTTTCACAAAAGCCAATCACCCAACTACATAGTATTCTTTCGGCCATCTTCAATCTGAACTGGCTCAACACGTCACACTCAAAAATCTGCCTTAGTAATTATTATATCAAAAAAATGATGATTGTTCAAGATACTAAGCTCAGCCGCAACTTACCAGCACGAGCAAAGACAAATACCCTGCTTGACAACATCATAATCCGTGGTAAAGTGGATGGGAATTTTGAAAAGGATTTCGATATTTACCGTATATTTTGATCCGGTTGCGTTCGCGAAAAAAGCTTTTCAACTGTAGCCAAACTCATTTTCCGGGAACTTACTGAATGAAGGAGCAGTGCGTCTGCATTGCTGGTGTATGACGAAACAGCTTTTTTTCGGGTGTCGCAATAAAGCTGCCCTTCGGATGCATCTATCTCAATGTGAACCATAAAAAAATAAAGATAGGATGATTCTAATGATTGAACATCTGAATAATTCTACACAAGAAAAAATACGGCTTTATTTGTACATACCTGTGATCCTTTACATGACTATTCTCACCTGGACTCCAGACGTATTGGCAGCGGAGGTATCAACCGGCCGAGTCCCATACACGATTGTCGATACTGCCCAGATCAGGTGTTACAGCAACAACGCAGAAATTGAATATCCCAAAGCTAAAGCCAACTTTTTCGGTCAGGATGCACAGTACATCGGCAATGATCCTGCTTACAAAAACAATGGGGACGGAACAGTAACAGACTTGAACACAAGGCTGATGTGGCAGAGTGATCCGGGCGAAAAAATGACATTTAAGCAGGCCGTCGCAGGAGCCGGTACTTGCAGGGTCGGCGGGTATGATGACTGGCGACTGCCGACTATCAAAGAACTTTATTCGCTTATTCTGTTCAGCGGAACTGATCCGGATCCGATGAGCCGGGATTCTGCCAGCCAGCAGCCATTTATTGACAGGAAATACTTCAAGTTCCAGTACGGCAACCCTGACCGTGGTGAGCATATAATCGATTCGCAGTTTGCGACCAGCACAAAATACGTCAGTACCACAATGCGTGGTGATGATACTATGTTCGGTGTTAATTTTGCCGATGGGCGGATTAAAGGTTACGGCATGAGGAGTCCGCGCGGTGATGGATGATACTGATCGGTTATGAATGTATACCCTGATGTACGAGGAGTGTTGTAGATAATGTGACCGCTGTTTAAGTAATCCGTATCGTCCTCCTTAAGCTAAGCCAACGGCTTGTTTGTTACGTTGATATTTCTTGGCAACTTAAGCTTAACAATGAAAACTTAAGAGAATTCTGATCTGACTACATAAAAACTTCAGATATCGCACAAATTATGAACATTTCTGATCAGCAAATACGATACGTGAAAAAGCTTATACTGCAAAGGAATATAGGGTTTTCCCCTATAGAAAAAACAGGCATTCTCCTGATTGACCCAAAATCAAGATTAACTATGATATTGTTGATGCTAGATACGGTTGCACTTAGCGTATTCTTTCAGGGTGATTGGAGAGAGTTTCTGTGAAGCGTAAATGATAAATCCCGGATACTCAGTTGTTCTCTTTGCTGTATGATTGAGTTTGGGATTGGCATATTCAAAGGGGAATAAAATGGAAAGAAGTGAGCGATTTAGTGTTTATGTGGCATTGGATGGTCCACATCTAGATGGGTTGATAGGTAGCGCAGGAATTATGCGATTTGACTGGCCTGAGCGGAAATATTATATACAGCACTATCATGGTATAAGCGCTGCCCATAATGTATCTCTATCACCCAATGGCCAATTAGCTTTACTTGGGAACTTCAGTCAACAAATAGTGCTCCTCGATATATCAAATGCCTATGATATGAAGATAATTGCCAGACAAGCAACACAATATTTTGAGAAATGCGATTACCGGCTGCGCTCAAATACACATCACCTTTGGTACCCTGATAACGAAACTTTTATAGGGGCTGTTGGTGATAATCTCTATCGCTTTCACGTAGATAGGCTTAGAGAGCCTGAAAAGCTTGGGCCGCATAGGCTTTTCAACGCTCACGAAATTCGATGGGATCCTACACGCAGATATGTACTTGTAGGAGATCTGGGGCCTGAGAATACGGATGCGCGGCAGATCGCAGTCTTTGATCTGGAAGAGCCAGATCCTGAAAAGCGATCCAGAGTGATCAAGTTACCAGGAACTGTATGGCATTGTTGCGTACATCCGAATAAGGCAGTGGGATATGCTTTGACATACTCGTTTGCTACAGAACAAGAGGATTATGTAGACTGGGCGCCAGCATATACACGCGAGTATATATATGAGGTCGATCTCCCCACTGCCAAGGTAATACGCGTTTGGAGTTGTGGGGCAGAATTCCCAATTCACCTGAATTCGGACGTGGGAGTCACAGATGACAACTACCTATATGTCGCCAGTGGCGGAAGTCATACAATTGTAGAGATTAATCTTGATAGCTTTGACGGGAGTAGAGTGCTCAATTGTAAACCATCTTATTGGAAACGAGCGCGTATATGGCGTCAGAGATTCAAAAACATATTAGGATCGCAGAGCAGACGTCCTGCCTTGATTAATACTCACTTAATTCTGCAAACACTTCAGATAACAGGATGGCGGATTATGGATGGCATCTATGCTGCGCGGGTTTCGCCGCAGGGGAATTATATTTTTTCTGCTAACCGAGGTTACAACGTTATTTCAGTCTACGACCGTAGGACATTCAGGAAGCTCTACAGCAAACTATTGCCGTTCCGGAAGGACAAATACACTAAGACTCCCCAATATCGGCTCGGAAGATTGGGGTTTCACCTTGGCTTTCATCATAGTGAGACTAATCCCCGTTAGAAATCAAAAATAAAAAAGTGAAATATCTGGGATAATATAGCTAAATTCACTCCTGCCATATAGTCTTTGGACTTTTTACAACCAAGCAAATCGACGCTAATTATGGTTCCAACTAAAGCAATTAGACCAATTTTATTACACCAACGGTCAATCTGGAAAATAGACTATCTTCAATCAAATTGTTTAGGTATTTTGATTTCATTTTTTCTCTTCTCAAATTATTAGGGCGAAATCTTTGGCTACCTTACTTATTTCTCATTTTCATAGAGGTTCTTTCTGATCCTTCTATTATACTCAAGACAGGTCTCATATTTTGTGAAGGGTATCTCTTGTTGTTTCCGCGCTCGAGTGTAAACTCAAAAAATTTTAGAATTAACTCACTCGGTATTTAATCCCAAAGCATTGGCAACGTCTTTATCGACTGTGACTTTTTGGTTTTGGCGAATTACAACGCCAAAACTGCCATCAAAAGTCCACATGCACCAGCCGATGCCAAATTTTTCACAAGATTCCCTGACATCACGCAGCCATGCAGCTCTATAGTTCGGGGGGCAGTATTGCTTATAGGTTCCCCACTCATTGCAGATGATTTTGACGCCGTGCTTCTTCGCCCATTCAGATGCAAGGTTCATCCTGTTTTCAATCTTTGTGGCGTTCCAGCGTTGCTGACCATAACGTTTTATGTTATTGGCAGTCTTTTCGTCCGGATATTTACCTATCAGGTCCTTCACAGCTTCAGGAGAGGAAGGATAAGGGATATCACGCAACGGCTTTACCCAGTCGGAACTCCAGGATGCGCCTTGATGGGTGAAAATATGCGGTTCATAAAAGTGAAAGTTGTAAATGATGTTTTGGTCTTTTAAGGGTTCGAGTTCGAGTAGAGTGTCTAGGTTGGACCATTGCGCACCTGTTGCGAGAATCGAATGCTTCGGAGCGCCTTTGCGTATCGCAGCGATTACTTTCTTTTGGACCGGAGGCCAATCCTCTTCCTTGCCGCTGAGCACAGGCTCATTCATAGGTTCCAATATCACCCAATCGGGATCGAATTGACTTAAATGGCTCGCAA
>CAZIAN010000365.1:0-5471 GCA_964537355.1 uncultured Pirellulales bacterium
CGGATCGCAGGTCTCTCCTTCATCGTCCACCATAATCAAGACCATCGTAACGTTGTGCTTCTCCGCATTTCGTCGAAGTCGGTTTAAGTAAGAATATGTCGGCAATTCGAACAGCGTGCTGACGAACTCAATGCCGTTGATATCAAAATCCTCTCTGGCAATTCTCGGAAAATCAGAATTCTTCCATTTGCCGTCCCGAATCTCGCCTACCAAAGCCCATTGAGCCAGTGATATATCATCCTTAGCAGGCTTTTTTAGTCCAACAGTGCCGACCGATCCTTTCGCCGAAAGAACAAAGCCTGACGCCATACCTACTACCACGGATCTACTCAAAAACTCTCTTCTATTTACTTTTTCCATGTTTGCCTCCTCTTATTCCTCAGAATTAGCTTATCATTATTGTTCAGAGTTCCAAACCTTCCCGGGAAAGAACACCTAATCATGCTACTTTTTGTGGAGGATTGCAAGTATTTCTTCTCGATGTAAGGACTTTTGACAATAAATAAACATCTCAAAATCAAAAACTTACGCAGATTACTTGGTAATGTTCTCCACAACATTTTCCTCTTGAACTGCCTTGATTCGGGAGGTAACATCTTTGCTATGGTTACAAACAAGAATTAATATTAGAAGAAATGCAAAATTAAGCAGATGTCGAAAGGGATTTAATCCGACTGGTTATGAAAAAATGAGAACTACCAATGTATGAGAATTTTATGAATCGGGAGAATTCAATGAAGGTAACGCCAAATGTCACACACAGGATTTTACTGGTTTCATTCGTCGCGTTGGTCTGCCGAGTGTACAGTGCCCCGGTTGTAGCCAAGGTCGAGGTGGAAACTGATCGGGCCGTTCTGGCACACCTCGAGACCTTCCAAGACTGGAAATTCGGATTCATGATGCACTGGGGCATTTACAGCCAGTGGGAGTGCATCGAATCCTGGCCCCTGGTAGAAGTGGATACATGGGCCCGGCCGGATGATCTTGTGGCCTGGAACAAGCGGGGTCGGGACATGAAGCGCTTCAGCGAGGACTACGTGGCATTGAACAAGACCTTCAACCCGCAGTTCTTCGATCCGGGTCGGTGGGCGGCGGCGGCCAAGGAAGCTGGTATGAAATACGTGGTATTTACAACCAAACATCATGACGGTTTCTGCCTGTTCGACACCCAGCAGACCGATTACCGCACCACGCATCCGTCTTGTCCCTTCCATCGTGATGAAAAGGCTGACGTGGTCAAGGCTGTGTTCGATAGCTTTCGTGCCGAGGGTTTTGGCATTGGCGCCTATTACTCAAAGCCAGACTGGCACCACCCCGGCTACTGGTCACCTGACTGGCCGCACAAGGACCGTAATGTTAACTACGACATCACCAAGTATCCAGCAAAATGGAAGACCTTCACTGACTTCAGCTACAATATCATCGAAGAGCTCATGACCGGCTACGGCACCATCGATATCCTCTGGTTGGACGGTGGCCAAGTGCGTCCTCCCCATCAGGACATCAACATGCCACACATTGTGGACATGGCACGTTCACACCAGCCGGGCCTGATCGTGGTGGATCGAACGGTCGGTGGACGCTACGAGAACTACCGCACTCCCGAAAAGCGCATCCCAGACGAACCTTTGCCTTATGTGTGGGAAACTTGTATGACCATGGGCGACCAGTGGTCTTACCGTTCGGACGATACCTACAAATCCACGCGCACCCTGGTTCATATGCTGATCGACATCGTAGCCAAGGGAGGCAATTTTCTATTAAACGTCGGCCCCGATCCACAAGGACGTCTATCAGAAAAAGCCTTGGTGCGAATGAAAGAAATCGGTCAGTGGATGCAAGTCAACGGCAAGGCTATCTACGGTACCCGTCCCATAGCCCCGTACAAAGTGAACAACGTCTGTTTCACTAAGAAGGGCCGTTCCATGTTCGCCCTGGTCCTGGCCAATGACACACAACAGACCCTGCCCCCACAAGTCTCTCTCCCGATCCAACGTCGCCCGGAGATGATTCACCTACTGGGTTCGGATCAGGCTCTGAACTGGACTCAAAAGGATGGTAAGTTAAATGTGACTATTCCCTCATCATTGCAGGCTTACCCGCCATGCAACCACGCCTGGGTATTTGAGCTGACTCTACCGCTTCTTGCTCAAGATGCGGCACTCGAGGATCGCAATAGCATCAACACCACGACCCGCCCCGGTGATATGATGGCTGATTCACCAGTGACATTTCCCGAGGAAGGTTCGTTGCCAGCTAAGTACCCACCGGATGTCAGAGTGCGAAGTGAACCCACTGAGGAGGGGTATTACCTTTTCAGTTCACCCTGTCGTTCGCTGAAGCAGATTACTTCGATCCAGGCCGACATGCCGCAGGGCAGATTTACAGAGCCGACCAACGATTGGAAAGGTCTTGAACGTACACGCCACATCTTAACCGAAGGAGGTGACCTGCACATCTTAGCCCTCGGTGATAGTATTGTGAACGACACTATGCGCTCGGGTTGGGTAGCTTTATTACAGCAAGCCTATCCCAGGGCCAAGATCAAGGCCACAGTCTATGTGCGTGGTGGTGGAGGGTGCCAGCATTTCAAAGAGGAGCATCGTATTGCCAAGAATGTAATCCCGCGCAAGCCGGATATGGTGCTCATCGGTGGCATCAGCCAACGATCCATTGCAGATATTCGTGAGGTGATCCATCAACTACGCGGAGGACTGCCAAATGTCGAGATTCTGCTCTTTACAGGAACTTATGGCACGGTGGATCCGCGTAATTCCAAGTCGCTGGCCGAGGCCAGACATTCCGGTACTGGCGAGTACGGAATAAAGCTCAAGGACTTGGCCAAGGAGGAAAACTGCGCTTTCCTGGATATGACTGGCCCCTGGGCCGAGTATATTGTGTTCTCCAAAAAACACCCGCATCGATACTATCGTGATGTGGTACATGCCAACGAGTATGGCGAGCAAATCCTAACCAAGATTCTAATGTCTTTTTTCAGGATGCCTTAGCAAGGCACATAGTCCACCTATAAAGAGCTTACAGTCAAATATTAAAATCCCTATTCCCCAAAATTTTTCTTTGAGGCATCCACGTAACGACGTATCAGCCGAGGTTCGCCGCTTTTTAATCCAAAGATCGCAGGTTCGTAACTGGTAGTCGCAGGTTCATAACGGGCTATTTGGGGACACAAAAAAAAGAGATAACTCCTTACTAAAGAAGTTATCTCTATGTCTTCATAGCGGGGACAGGATTCGAACCTGTGACCTCCGGGTTATGGGCCCGACGAGCTACCAGACTGCTCTACCCCGCGATCATTAACATATATATACTATAAAAATAATATTGTTCAAGAAGAACAAATAAAATTATAAATTTTTTCTTATTTCCTCGGCAATTACTTCGATCCTTCCCTGCTCATACCTGTAAGCAGGCCACCGGTCAAAAAGGCCATCGCCGCTACTACGAGCAATTATATGAAAATGTAAATGCTCGACAAGCTGGCCCGCCGCTCTGCCATTATTGCATAATACATTATAGCCATCGGAATTCATCGCGGCAGTTACGGCACCTGCGATTTTTCCCAGCCGCGAAGTTATCCGGCCTAAAAGCTCCGTTGGACAATCATGTAACTTTTCAAAGTGCTGCTTCGGTATTACCAAAGTATGGCCGTCACTGATAGGCCCAATGTCCAAAAAAGAAAGCACATCCTCATCTTCGTATATCTTTGCTACCGGAATTTGCCCGGCTACCATTTTACAAAAAAGGCAATCATCGGAACTCATTCTACCATATCTCGTATTGCTTATATCGGATTGCGTTCCCAGCGGTGTTTATCGCTTTTACACTTTACGCTATTTTCTATCTGCTAACAGCTATGACTGTTAAGTTTTTTCCGGCTTCTCGCTGGTTTCTGCAGTTTCCACAGCTTCGGCGGTATGCTCTGCCTTTTTGCGAGAGCGTTTTTTGGGTTTGTCATGTTTTTTTGAACCCTCGTCAGCACCCACCAACTGCAACAAAACAAGCTGGCCGTTATCACCCAGCCTTCTCATAGACAATCGAATAATTCTCGTATAGCCGCCAGCTCTGTCAAGGTATCTTGGGCCAAGTTCACTGAACAACTTACCGACTATCGAACCGGTTTTGACAGCCTGGCCATCCTCGTCATCTACTATATCGCGATTTCCAAGCTGAGAAATGGCCCGTCGCCTTGCCGCCAACGTACCTTTCTTGGCTAATGTAATTAATTTCTCGGCAAAGGGTTTTACCTCTTTAGCCTTTTCTATCGTAGTTGAAATCGTCTCGTGTTGGATGAGCGAAGCGACTAAATTTCTCCGCATAGCCAGACGATGCTCTTTTGTTCGACCCAACCGACGTCCTGCTACTCTATGACGCATATATTCAAATTCCTCTTAATCCGGCACTAGTGCCTTCGAACATTATCAAACTAATTCATCAACATTAACTATCAATATCTGTCATTCCCAAAGACAAACCTATGTCGGCGAGTTTTCTCCTGATTTCCCTCAAAGAAGTCTTGCCGAAGCTTCTAATCTTCAACAAATCAGCTTCTGTCATTTTGACCAAATCGCCCACCTTTTCGGTTTTAGCAGATTCAAGGCAGTTGCTTGCTCTTACAGACAACTCCAGTTCCTGAATGGGCATGGCGAGTTTTTGGCTTAATTCCTCATCCACCACTTGTTCCTGAGTCTCGGCCTCAATAACCTCAGAAGCAGCAACTGTTTGCTCTCCAAGCTCGAAATACTGTATGAACGGATTGACATGCTTGCGTAATATTTTTGCGGCTTCCACAAGCGCCATTTCAGGTGTAATCGTTCCGTCGGTCCAAATCTCCAAAATCAGCTTGTCATAATTAGTTCGCTGGCCGACACGTGTGTTCTCGGTTACATAGCGTACTCTTGTAACCGGTGAATATACCGCATCGAGCATTATTCTTCCGACTTCCTGTTCGAACCTGTCGGCGTCGGCGATACGTTCGGCAGCAGGTACATAACCACGACCATTCTCAACTACCATTTCCATTTTAAACTCTACTTTTTCCGTCAAAGTAGCCAATACCATATCCTTGTTTATCACTTCAATCGACGGATCGGAAACTATATCGGCGGCCGTTAAAAGGCCGGCCTTGTTTGCCGAAACAGTCATCGTCTTTGGCCCTTCACCCTGCAGGCAAATGACAAGACTCTTGACATTCAAAACAATATCGGTGACATCCTCCTTTACTCCTTTTATTGTACTGAACTCATGGCTGACACCTTCTATTTTGACGGATGTAACGGCACTGCCTTCCAAAGAGGAAAGCAATATACGTCTAAGGCTGTTCCCAATAGTGGTGCCGAACCCTCTTTCGAAAGGTTCAATAAAGAATCGGCCATACTTATCGCTCGATACGATCGTGTCTCGTTCAACACGAGTGGGCAATTCCAAGCCACGCCATGTAACTCGCATATAGT
>CAZIAN010000366.1:0-5051 GCA_964537355.1 uncultured Pirellulales bacterium
AGACAAAGAAGCCCTTGATGCCATTTTAAACAGGGCGCTTACCGACACTGAAAGGGGCCTGGGAAGGCTTGAGCTTTCTATTGAAACCGAGGCGAGAGAGTACCTGATCCAGCGTTCGGATGGTGACGGCAGGACCCTGCTAAACAACCTTGAGATTGCGGCAGAACTCGCTGTATCTGCCAGACCTGAAGGTAAGGGGGCAACTATTGCGCTGGCCCTGGTAGAGGAAGCCATACAGCAGAAGGCCCTGCGCTACGATAAATCCGGAGAGGAACACTACAACCTGATATCCGCATTCCACAAAAGCCTCAGGGGCAGTGACCCGGATGCAGCTCTCTACTGGATGGCCCGGATGCTGGTTGCAGGAGAGTATCCTCATTACATTGCAAGACGGATGATCCGGTTTGCCTCGGAAGATGTGGGAAACGCAGACCCCCACGCACTGACCCTGGCAATCGATGCCTTGAAGACTTACGATTTCCTCGGGCCTCCGGAAGGTGAACTCGCCCTGGCCCAGGCAGCGGTTTACCTGGCCACAGCACCCAAGAGTAACGCGGTCTATGTGGCCTTTGGAGAATCTCAGGCTGACGCCAGAAAATTCGGCACACTGCCTGTTCCAATGCACATCAGAAACGCCCCCACGAGACTCATGAAGGAAATCGGATACGGAAAGGATTACCGCTATGCCCACGACTATCCTGAGGCCTTGGTAGACCAGGGATACTTTCCTCCTGAACTCCGGGAGCGTATCTACTACAGGCCGTCAAATCGGGGGCATGAACGTGTCATCAAGGAACGATTAGACAAATGGAGAAAGATATTGGCCCAAAGGAGGACACATAAGGGCCTTTGAGGCGTTGGCGTTCTTTATGAGACCTCTGAAAAAGGTTTCGATTTTTGGCTATTGTTGGCATATGTCCTTAATTTAACGTAGCTCAAACAACAAAAATAGACGAAATTAGCCTATTTTATAAAATTATTTTTAAGTTTTCATGTTTATTATTACTTTTCTCTGATTTTAGGCGCACTTATCCTGTTAAAAGCGTTAAATGACTGATAATGAGTAGGCTCGTCGCATATTATACGAAATAAATATGAGCAAAAGATGAACCTTGTTCCTGAACAGACCAAGATAACGGGCTCTATTATGACCCCACTTGGATTTTATGATACCAAAAGGCCTTTCTACCTGAGCCCTGATCTTGGAAAGTTTCTTGTTCCTGGCCTTATCAGATTTAGAAAGAGGTTTTCCTCTAGCCCCTCGTTTCATCAATCCATTCTTCATGCCCTTTGTTTCAAGTTCCTCTGCCCTCTTTTTATCGTAATAGGCCTTATCAGCATACACACCCTGTTCATCTCCACTGATGAGTTCATCAAATACCTCGTGATCATTGACCCTGGCATTGGTTATCCCTGTTTTCCGAACTATGCCAGAACTATGATCCACTCCTATATGGACTTTGTATCCGTAACAATATTTCTTGTTTTTACCCTTTCCCTTGGCACCCCATGCAGCATCAGAATCTTTGGCTTCTTTCCCTTTTCCCGCTGGTTTAGTAGAGGCTTGGTAGAAAGAGGCGTCAATCAAGGTGCCAGTTTTTACAATAAGCCCTTTTTGTTCAAATTGTTTGTTGATTTCTTCAAACAGGTCATCGGCCAATCCTATGCTGCCAATGTAGTTTCTAAAGTTGCAGATGGTGGTCTCATCTGGTCCAGTATCAGCGATGTCCATGCCGAGAAAGATCTTGAAAGAGATCCGGTCATTGATCTGGGCTTCAGCCTGAGGGTCCGACAGATTGAACCACTGTTCCATGAGGAGTATTTTGAACATAAAGACAGGGTCATATGCAGGTCTTCCGGTATTAGAGGGGTGAAGATTGGCGAATTTCTGCCTTATTGGCTCCCAATCGATAAGGTCATCTATCTTGTGCAACCAGTTAGTTTTATCTAAGCACTTATTGATCTGGAGTTGTGCAAATGATAGTTGAGCCTTTCTCTTCTTTATCATTGTTAGCTCTCCTGAATTATATTCATAGAGATTATATAATATTAAGTAAGATATATCAAGATATTAGTATTAATTATGTTTTAAAATGAGCTAAAAAGTTTCTCAGAGGTCTCATTATCTGTATCGGATTCGTTTGAAAAATTTGAGTATTTCAAATATCCCCAAAAAGACAACCGCTGCACCGAGGACAAACAGCCAGTCAGTTAATGTGATAGGGCCGAAGCTCAGAAAATCACTGATGTAAGGTCCGTAGATTGCCAGTAACACCAACCCGATGGAAATCACAATAGAGAAAAGCAATATTTTGTTTGTAAAAAAATTTCGATTGAACAGTGAGATGTGTTCAAACCTCCTCTCGAGGATATTGAAAAACTGGCAAAACACAATAGTGGAATAACTCAATGCAGTGGCCTTGAAATAATCGATGGTAGCCACGCTATCAACTGTCAGAGTTATTCCTTCTCGGTTCATAAATAAGAAGAAATTCAGGAAAGCCAATCCTCCTATCAGTGTTCCCAGAAGCGTAATCTCCGTACTGGAGAATATGTTGAGCAAATGTTCCCCGGGTTTCCTGGGGGGCTTAGTCATCTCGTCTCTGTCCGGAGGATCGAAAGTGAGAAGGGTGAGTGGCCCGATCTCTCCCAGCAAATCGACTGCCAGTATCTGGCCGGCCAATATTGGTATGGGATAATTCCACAAGGCGGCTGCCAGCAGGCCCAGTAATACCAATGCCAGTTCTCCTATGTTGGTGGTCAGAGAGGCGACCACCGTTTTCTTCAGATTATTGTAGATTGTTCTTCCGCCTCGTACCGCGTGAACCAGCGTGGAAAAGTTGTCATCCAGCAAAACGAGTTTCGACGCCTCTTTCGCCACGTCATTTCCCCTCTGCCCCATGGCAACGCCGATATGTGCCTGACTGAGGGCAGGCGCATCATTTACTCCGTCTCCGGTAACCGCGACGATTTCACCCTGTTCCTCCAGTACCTTCACGATCTGCAGCTTATCTTCTGGGTCGACGCGGGCAAATATAATAGACTGGTTTTCTTGTAATACCTTTTTTAGCTTTCCTTCATCCATCTCTCTGAGTTCTGCTCCTGTAATCACCGGCGTGACTCCACCTGGTTCCGGCAGGCCGATCTCTCTACCCACTGCCTGAGCGGTTTCCGGATGGTCTCCCGTAAGAATAAACACCCGGATATGCGCCTTTCGGGCGTCTTTGATCGCCTCTTTTACTCCCTCCTTCGGGGGGTCTATCATGGCCATCAGGCCCAGAAATATGACGTCCTTCTCCACGTCTTCTCTTCTATATTCATCTTTCTTGGAATCCAGCGGTCGATGTGCAATCGCCAGAACCCGCATGCCGTTGCGGGAGTACTCCTCGTTTATTGCTTCGATGTTTTTCTTATCTTCCTCGGTTATAGGGACATTTTCCCCGTCTTTGTAAATAGAAGAACTGATGGAGAGGAGGCTGAGCGTAGAGCCCTTAACAGCAAGCTTTATATCATTCCCGAATTGCCGCACCGAGCTCATTCTCATCAGCTCAGAATCAAAAGAGAACTCCCGGAGCTCAGGGTTTTCCTCGTCTTCCTTGGGAGAACGGGTACCAAGTTTCGTTGACACCGCTATCAGCGCCGCCTCAGTAGGATCGCCCACGGAGTACCAGGTGGCGTGCTCCTCGTCCGGTTCGTGTATTTCTGCGTTTGACGACATGGTCGCTGCGTTCATGACCACTTCTATGTCCTTGATGTGATCCTTGCCCATGGGGGTTCCATTCTCGTCCAGGACTTCACCCTCGGGCTTATACCCGATTCCGGTAATCTCATATTTTTTTCCGTTGAACCACACCGACTGGACTGTCATCTCGTTTTTCGTCAGAGTTCCCGTTTTGTCAGTGCATATTACGGTCGTCGATCCCAGAGTCTCTACGGAGGGCAGGTTCTTCACCACGGCATTTCTATCGGCCAACTGATTGCTTCCCGTGGAAAGAGCAACCGTTACCTGGGCGGGGAGTGCTTGCGGCACCATGGCCATAGCAACGCCGAGAGCGTACACCAGGCTCATGTACAGGGAAAAATCCTGGAGCATCCCTAACACAAAAAGCCCGACACTAATGATGCCTACTGCTACGGACAACTGGTTTGCCAGTCGCCGAAATTCTCTTTGGAGCGGGGTTTTTATATCGCCTGCTTCTTCTGTCAAACCTGCAATTTTCCCTGTCTCCGTATCCATACCGGTACCCACGACCACACCAGTCGCGCTTCCAGTTGCCACTATCGTGCCGGCATATGCCATGTTGTCCCTGTCAGCCAATGAAACCTCTTCGATTATTGCGTCACGCTGCTTTTCCCGGGGTACCGACTCTCCGGTCAGGGTGAAATCATTGGTCTTAAAACCGTTCACCTCAATGAGCCTGATATCTGCGGGCAGTTTGTCTCCTGCCTCTATATGCAAAATATCTCCGGGAACCAGGTTTTCCTGCGAAATTTCCATCAACTCGCCATTCCGCATGACCTTTGCCGGAGATCTGATCAGGCTCTTCAATTTATCAATTATTTTGCCCGCCTTGTGCTCATGGACAAAGCCGATTATCGCATTGACAAAAACAATAATAAAAATAATTGAACCGTCCCGATAATTACCAATAAAGTAGGATACTACCCCTCCGAGAATCAGTATCAGAATGAGAAGCTCTCTGAATTGCGATAAAAACAGCAGCCATAACGGGACTCTTATTTTTGCCTTGAGTTCGTTTTTCCCGTATTTTTGCAGGCGCTTTTCTGCTTCAGCGCGCGAAAGCCCATTGTCACTTGTGTTCAGATCTTCCAACACCTTTTTTGTGTCCATCTGGTAGTACTTTTTTTCAGGCATTGTGGTCTTTTCCCTTTCTAATTTCTGATCGTTCACACGTCTCTGGTCAAATCGTCCATCTCTTCACTCAAAACCTCGCCTATTTCTATCATCCCAGAGACCCGACTCAGTCGTCACTATGGAACATTCTGCACAATAACTACGAAAAGTTCAAGGCGGTCTTGATAGTCGCCTG
>CAZIAN010000366.1:5061-5467 GCA_964537355.1 uncultured Pirellulales bacterium
GTCCCTGGTCAAATCATCTCTCTTTTCACTCAAAGCCTCGCCCATCTATCATCCCCGAGATCTGACTCAGTTGCGACTATACAATATTCTGCACAATAACTACGAAAAATTCAAGGCGGTCTTGATTATAGCTTGTACCACTCGAACTGACACCATTACCTGGTCTTTCTGATTGGCACCATTAGAGGCCTTTGCCGTAACGTTTATTTTTCCCCCTTCTCCACGACATATTGAAAATTTTTTGACCGGCAGCTTCCAACAGTGCTATAGAAGTAAGTGTGTAGTGCTTGGGGGTGCCTCTTAGGCCGAAATCGCAAAAAGCTATTTCCTATCAGCAATTCGTGGATCATCATACAGTGGAACATCTAACTTTTTCCAATCCAGCGTTGACCATCGCTTTAGGGCT
>CAZIAN010000367.1:0-5437 GCA_964537355.1 uncultured Pirellulales bacterium
TCGGGGAATCTTTGAGAGCGATGATGAAACCGTTGTCACTGGTTATAACAATATCCTGCGGCTTATCAAGTGATTCGTTCGGCTCGACGGGCTTTGCAACAGCAACTGTGTTTGTATCGGTGTTATCAGCACTTTGCGGGCTTTGTTCGGCAACTCCGGCTGTATTATTTGATTGGGCTACTGAGGCAGTTCCGGTATCGGTGTCAGCTTCGCCGGGTTGGCTGCTTGAGGACTTTGACCAGAAGATGTCGTTTATAAAAATTTTATCCTGTGCGAAGACCAATTCATCAGGACTGTCAATAAGCACATTTTTACTAAAGACGCAATTGTAGTATTCGCCTTTTTCCTGCTCAGGCGCCGGCTGAGTGGAGGCGGCTTGTGTTGTTGTGGCATCAGAAGCGACGGCAGGTTCGTTCGGCTTCTTAGTTTCGGCCAGGTTATTGGGGACAGCAGGCTCTTCGGCCTGCTTTTTTGAGCCCGAAAGAAAAGCCGCCTGTGATTTTTTTATATGGAGGCTCTCTAAATCAATTATCCATAAGTATTCAAGGCGCTCGAGCACATCATCATAGACAAGCTCGAGCCCCGTACCGAGCATGTTGGCATCCTCAGAAACAAATCTGACCGAATTGGACGTTGAAAGCAGCGACGTATCGCTAATAAAAGTTATGTCATCAAGATAAATATAGCTTTCTTTGACGTCGCCCGAGCCAACAGGCACAATATGAACAACTACATTTGAGGTAAATGTCGCATCCTTCGGGGTTGTTTTGCCTACAGCGGTTTCGACAAGGATTGTTCCAGTATCAGCAGTGATGTTGCATATAAAATTGGGCCGATAGATATTTATAAACGGCTTTTCAGTTTCCCACATATCTCTTGACTTGTTCAGAAGCCTTTCGAAACCAACTTCGCGTACAACTTCCTGGTTCTCGTTGCGGGTTATATAATTGGCTTTTTCAACAGTTCCCACACCAACATCACCAATTCGACCTACCTTACTTTCAAGCTCACTTATGTTACTGTCGGCGATAGTTTCAATGAATTCGGCCTGCCTGCCAATATCTGGCGAAGTCGTTGTGCCCAGGCGGCTATAGAGCAGATATATTACAAGTACCGCCGCCAGCGAAATAAAACCTATATAGAATTTTCGCATCTTAACAATTCCATTTCATGCTCAAGGCAGATATCTATCCATAAGCTGCTGCCATCTGCCGCTGTTTTTCAGGATATATTCTATTACTTCCCTCACAGCTCCGCTGCCGCCGGGACGGGCGGTTACATAATCAGCATACTGCTTAACCTCATCGAGGGCATTGGCAACAGTAACTCCAAAGCCGGCACATCTTATTACCGGCAAATCAGTCAAATCATCTCCTATGTAAGCAACCTTGTCCGGCGAAAGGCCAAGCTGGTCAAGAAGCTTTTCAAAGACAGGCAGTTTATGGTGGCAGTCCTGAAAGACGTATTCAATCTGAAGCTGGTCAGCCCGTAATTTCGTGGGTTCGGAGGCCCTGCCGCTGATTAAGGCAACCTTTAGGCCCGCCCTTTGCCACATTCGAATTCCATGGCCATCCAGTGAATTGAAGGATTTGCTTTCGGTGCCGTCGCCATTAATTATCAGCGTTCCATCGGTGAGGACGCCATCAACATCCATAACCAACATTTCAATGTCTGATAGGTTTACATTCATTTCTTATCTCGTATTGTGTTATCGTAATACGTATCAGGTATAACACAATATGAAGTCTTATCCTACAACTTTAATTGTTACGATATCCTGAACGTCGATGAGGCCGAGGGGTCTGTTATCGGTATCGACCACGGGAAGCTCATCGATTCTGTATTTGTGGAAAATAGCCGTTGCTTCGGCAGCAAGAGCGTCCGCTCTTATTTTTTTGCAATCAGCGGTCATAACATCAACGGCTTTGCACTTAAAGGCCCCGGCGGCGTGTTCGCTCAGGAGGCGCCGAAGATCGGCATCGGTGATTATCCCGGCCAATTTTCCGTTTTTGTCAACAACCATTACAGCTCCGTGCCGCTTTATATCGCCGGTCTTTTCGAGCAGTTGTTCTACCGTATCGTCAAGAGCCGCAAGAGGTAATTTTTCTCCCGGCCTGAACATCATCGATTGCTCTACGGTCATCAGCTTTGCGCCGAGCGAGCCGCCGGGATGGAACCTTACATAGTCCTCAACGCTGAATTTACGCGCCTTCATAAGGGTAAAGGCAAGGGCATCACCGACCGCCAGCATACAGGTTGTAGAAACACTCGGGGCAACGCCAAGTGGACAGGCTTCATTCATCAGGCCCATACACAGAACTACATCGCTATGCTTGCAGAGAGTTGAGTCGATGTCGCCGGTTATCGCAATCATTTTAATCCCCTGCTGCTTTACCAGATTTATCAGTCTGGTAACTTCGTCGGTTTCACCACCGTAACTGAGGACTATAACAATATCGTTTTCCCTCAGCCTGCCCAAATCGCCGTGTACGGCCTCAACAGGGTGAAGGAAGTGACTTGGGGTTCCCGTCGAAGCCAGAGTGGCACTTATCTTTTGGCCGATTATACCGGCCTTGCCGATTCCGCTTACAATGCAGGAACCGCCGCAGTTATAAATCATCTCGCAAGCCTGTTTAAAAGAGGCATCAACAATCGGTGTGATAGAGCTAATCGCATCGGCTTCAGCCCGGATTACTTTTCGCGCATATTCAAGGTCAAATTCCACGTCCCGGCCCCATATCAATCAAATATTTACCACCGGCTATTTAGTTCGGATTAGCAGCTATGCTTTTTATAGTTTTACGACACTTCCCCGCTGGTCGTAACAGACCAAATCGTGTTTTTCGCCGGCGTAATTTGATGCAGCGTGAATAATTACACGTTTTTCGTTAAGATGTTCAACTTGAGAAATGGCGGCCCGCTTTGTATTCTGCAGATAATCAGCAACTTCGGGGGAAACAAACAGCTCGATACGTTTTATATGCTCTTTCGACGCGGATAAGTACAATATGCGAATAAGCTCGATAGCCAGCGACTCATGACTTTTTATAATCCCGGTCCCGCCGCAATGCCGACATGCCAGATAAGTGGCCGACTGCAACGAGGGGCGCATTCTCTGGCGAGTCATTTCCACAACTCCGAACCTGCTTATACCCAATATCCTCGAACGGGCCCGGTCGGTTTTGACAGCGTTTCGAAATTCCTTTTCCACAGCTTTGCGGTGTTTTGCATTACGCATATCAATAAAATCGCAAATTATGAGCCCCCCAAGGTCTCTCAATCTAAGCTGACGTGCAATTTCAGCGGCGGCCTCAATATTGCTCTCGTATGCGGTTTGCTCGGCGTTTTCCTTCTTGCGATACCGGCCGCTGTTGACATCAATCGAAACCAAAGCCTCGGTCTGCTCGATGATAATTGAACCGCCCCCTTTAAGCTCGACCCTGCGAGACTGGACTTTTGCAATCTCGTCCTCAATCCGATATTTGTGAAACAGCGGAACTTTGCTGTCATAATAGGTTACTTTTCGTTTCAGACGGGGAGCGGCAATGGTAAAAAATTCCTTGATTTTACGAACCACACTTTCCGAATCACATATTATATTGCTAATCTTACTGTTAAAGACATCTCTCATCGCCCTGATAACCAAATCCGACTCCTGATAAATATCGCCGGGGCTTTTTTCAGTATCCAGCCGTTTTTCAATAGTCCTCCACAACCGCCCGAGATATCTCAGGTCGTTTTGTATATCTCTTTTCGAGCATCCCTGTCCGGCGGTTCTGATAATAAAGCCCAACCCCTTGGGCGGCTTGCTTTCATCAAGAATCTGTCGCAATCTTTTGCGTTCGTCCTCATCATCAATCTTATGTGAAACACCGTGCTTCTTCATCCATGGCATCATAACCAGATACTTACCCGGCAGAGCAAGGTACGTGCTAAGAGTTGCCCCCTTAGTTTTCAAGCCTTCTTTGGTTACCTGCACGACAAGCTCTCTGCCCTTTCGAAGGCAATCCTGAATAGGTGGCCGCTCCTTAAGAGCTTTCCTTCGGCCAATGTTCTCAGCATACTTAGAGCCCGCCTTTGAAAAATACCGAGGGTGCAGGTCGCTGACGTGAAGAAATCCGTTTTTTCCTATACCAAAGTCGATAAAGGCCGCCTGGATACCGGATTCGATATTCGCCACCTTCCCTTTATAGATATTACCGACGTGGCTACTCAGACTCGTTCTTTCGATGTATAGTTCCTCAAGCGAACCGTTTTCGATGACCGCCACGCGGCACTCTTCACTTTCGGCAACATTTATGAGCATCTCTCTTGACATTTTCGTTTTCCCGCTTTTATTTATTATTTTCTATTTACTATTACTATCATCAATTGCTTTTCCAACGCACACTTGCACGTCTAACCGGTAACGCCAGCTTTTCAGCATCCAGATCGAGCAGCTTCAAAATCTCTTCGACCCGTATCGAACCAGCCGGGGTGATTTTGCATTCGACAATTATACCGTCCGGGCCCAATTCAATCGATTCAAAAAAACCTCTGACATCAATATTCTTTACTTTCGATTCCCGATTCCTGATTCCCGATTTTGTTTTTGCAGTCTGCCGCCGGATTTTAATGCTATCACTTGCCAATAATCGCTTAATCGTAGCCTTCAATTCCTCGTTGAGATATTCCCTGCGAACCGCCAGCACGTACTTTGCCGAACACGGCTGGAATGATGCCTTCCCTTCAACAACACTGATCGAAAGCAACTCAAAACCCTGCGGCAATTGCGCACTTATGCTATTGTACACATGTGTTGTTATACAATCGTTCTCTTGTGGGTCTATGCTCCTACGCACCTGAAGACAAAGCATCTCATCATCCGAGGCAACTCCGACGGGCCTGGGCAGGGGCAATGACAATCTCGGACGAGGATTGAAACCCTGAGAGTACCGGATTTCTATACCCGCTCGAACACAGGCCCGCTGAAAAACGCTGAGCGTCTGGGCATGCGAAATAAACCTCAGAGGCCCCCCTATCCTGAATTTTATTACCAGCATGATAGTTTCGTTCGAAACTGCTATACGCGTATCTCCTTCAGAGCGTTTATACATACAGTTTAGCATTATGGACAAACGTGACCGAAAAACAAGCTTTTTTTCTTTGCCTTCGACAATAATACCGCTCATAATGATCCGGCAATAAAAGAGAGGCGGCAAAACAATTAGATTGCAGGCAACCTTGAATCTCGCCAAGGCTGATTACTGAGCCGGCATCTGCACCGGAACGCAGCATGCACTGCGATGCAAATGAGCCCATCGTTGGGTATTTTTGTGGTTTTAGAATATCAGAACCAGTTAGAAACAGGGATTTTGTCTATGGACGAGAAAGGCAAGAAAGGCAGATACTTAGCTTTTGGATTAGGGGGCCTTCAGGTGTTCATTGGTCTTTGCGG
>CAZIAN010000368.1:0-5432 GCA_964537355.1 uncultured Pirellulales bacterium
TTAATAATGTTGCTGAACATGGCGGAGGTATGTACTGGAGCAGCGGGATCCCTGTGATAACAGGTTGCAGTGTCATGGGTAATAGAGCCAAAGTACGCCGGATTGCGCCTGATCTTAGTTCCTTCGGTACTGAAAAGCCTTTCGGCGGCGGCGGTGGAATGTTCTGCTGGTCTTCTGAAGCAATAATTGAAAATTGCTTCATAACCGGTAATTCGTCTGCCGGCTCGGGCGGTGGTGTGTATTTCGGTGGTGATCCCAGCGTGCCGAAACTTAGAAACTGCTTGGTTAAAAATAACTCGGCTATTTTAGACGGTGGTGGTATCATCTCTTACTGGCTTACTACGCCAATGATCTCCAATTGTACAATTGTTAATAACAGGGCGAATGACCCTGCTAATAATAAGCACGGAAGAGGAGGCGGATTGTCCTGCTCTTATCAAAGCCAAACGACTCTTATTAATAGTATCCTCTGGGACAATGTCGGCACTCACGGCAACCAGATATCTGTTGGCAGCGATAACGAGCCGTTCTATTTAGACAGACCCGCCGCCCTTACAGTTTCTTATTGTGATATCCAGGGAGGACAGGGTCCTGCAGCAATCTATATTGAGCCGGGACGCACTCTCAACTGGCTTGAAGGTAATATTGACGCCGATCCGCTGTTTGTTGCATCGCACCACAGCCTCAGCCAAATTGTGGCCGGACAGGATGTGGATAGTCCCTGCGTTGATGCCGGTAGTGATTCAGTGATTGCTCTTGACCTCGAAGGCTTTACCACTCGTTCCGATGGTGTCCCTGATGAGGGGCAGGTCGATATAGGTCTGCACTATACCATCGGCGCAGAAAAATATCGCTTGATTGTAAATGCAGTAGGTAAGAACGGTACAATCAGACCGAAAGGTGGGACGTTCGATAAGTTCACTGTAGTTAAACTGAATGCGACTGTGGATCCGGGCTATCGGGTAAAATGGGTGGGCACTGATAATGACAGCTCTGTTGCTCTTAATAATACTGTGACGATGGATTCCAACAAGACTATTACCGTTGAGTTCGTGAAGTATGTTGGCAAGACTGTTACTGTGCCGGGTAATTATCAGACAATTCAGGAAGCGGTTAATAATGCTGAAGATGGTGATACTATCGTAGTTGACCCCGGTACTTATTTCGGTGGTGGAGTCTCAGATCCAGCTACGGGTAATAGCTTAGGCATCGCCCTATTTGTGGACAAGGCCATTACTATCACATCGAGAAATCCCGACGACCCCAATAGCGTTGCGGCAACGATTATTGATGGGTACGTAACTACTAACCCATGGGGTTATATTGGCATTGCATTTGCATCTAATATAGACTCCAGAACGGTCCTAAACGGCATCACCTTACAGAACTGCGGTGGACGTTGGGATGATGGTGCAGACGGTGATCGGAATAACAATCATCCTAACGGTGAGGATGGTACGCCTGGTCAAGGAGCGGCTATATTAGTCGATATTGGAGCCTCTCCAATAATCAAAAACTGCATAATACGAGACAATATAGTAGAGGGCGGCAATGGTGGAAACGGCGTAGCTGCAGACGGGCAGAATGGATTTAATGCAGGCCGGGGTGGCTGGGGCGGCTGGGCACGTGGCGGCGGTGTGTACTGCGCTCCGAAGAGTAGTCCCCAGTTTATTAACTGTATAATCGAGAACAACGAAGCCCGTGGGGGCAACGGTGGAAACGGTGGTGACGGCGATGGCACAGGTCTGGCCAACTACGGAGGAAACTATAGCAGGTCTCGAGCAATTTATTATGATCCCAATAGTCTGGACTTTGAATTAATAGAGGGCGATTTGTGGGAAGCCTTCAGATGGGATTTTGCAACTACCTTCGGACCTGTTTATGATGAACCCAACCTTACCTCCTATATTGGTGATTTTCGATGGTACACAGCGCTTGGAGGCGGGGCGTTCTGTGATGTCGGAAGTAATGTTACTTTTGTTAACTGTGAAATCAGAAACAACCGTACTCAGGGTGGTATGAGTGGAATTGGTGGTGTTGGTACTGGTGGAAGAAATATAGAACCATTGCTTCCTTATGAGATGCCGACTTACGGAGCCGGTGTATATTGTGCGGCTGATTCTATTATCACTTTCACTGATTGTACATTTGAAGATAATATTGCTTCGGCGCTGCCGGCAGGAATAGCTGATCCTAATCATCGTCTTAGTCCCTACAGCGGATATGGAGGCGGTGTGTGTGCCGAGAGCAGCGCTGCGGTTGTGTTTGTAGATTGCAACTTTGTTGACAATCAAGCCGATTCCGGTGGTGGAATATATACGGATAATACAACTGTGACAATCGTAGATAGTAATATAACGTCTAATGAAGCGCTTCGTGGCGGTGGCTTCGTCGGCGTTGATGGTTTAATCAATATACTAAGCAGCAGCGTTACTAATAACAGGGCGATTGGCGACGTTAACGATCCCAATGATGATATTATTCTCGCCGACGGCGCCGGTTTATACTGCTGGCAGGGAGGAATCAATATCCAGGATTGCAACATCAGCGGCAATATAGCCGAATTTTCAGGTGGTGGCGTGTATCTGCGTGATGTAAATACCGCATCATTGGTCAATAACTTGATTATAAACAACGGGGCCAGCAGAGATGGTGGTGGTGTCTCGGCCAACTGGTTTACCAATTCGATTATTTCCAACTGCACATTTGCCGGTAATGCCACTTCAGGTTTTCTCGGTGAACCCGGTAAAACCGGTTTCGGCGGCGGGCTTTACGTTTCTTACGAGAGCAATTGTGTAATTACCGACAGCCTCTTCTGGAACAATTTTGCCTTGAAAGGGAACGGGATTGCAGTGGGAGGCGGTTTCGAGTTTGACAAACGGTGTGCAACGCTTTCCATTTCGTATAGTGGTGTTAAAGATGGGCGATCTGCTGTTTGGATTGATGATGGTTGTACTGTCAACTGGGGCAGCGGAAATAAAGATAATGATCCGTTATTTGTTGAAGGCCCGCTTGGTAGGTACTATCTAAGTCAGACCAGTGCCGGTCAAGGCCTAAACAGCCCCTATGTTGATACCGGCAGTGATTACTCAAGCCATGTTGGTATGTTGGGACATACAACCCGAACCGACGGAAAATCCGATGCAGGTCATGTTGATATTGGCTACCATCATCCGGGAGCGGAACCATGCAGATTGTGTGACCTTGTGCTGGATGGTGTGATTAACTTCCGTGATTTTGCAGTACTTGCTGATAGATGGCTTGAGGACAGTTGTTCAGAAGGGAATAACTGGTGCAGTGGAGCAGATTTGACATCAGATATGTATGTTGATATGAGGGATATAGCTTTCCTGGCTGACTGCTGGCTTGTCGAAGATACGGTTGCTCCGATACATAATCCAAGCAGATGGGAAACAGAGCCGTATTTAAGCTCTGCAGGATCAATCACGATGACTGCTGAGACAGCAACCGATGCCTGGGGCTGGGATGTTGAATATTACTTCGAAAGTATCAGTGTCGATGGCGGCCATGACAGTGGTTGGCAGAGGAGCCCGACATATACCGATGGAGGCCTTACACCGGGCGTAGAATACGGCTACAGAGTAAAAGCACGAGATGGAGTGGGTAATGAAACAGAGTGGTCTGAAGTCCGCTATGCAGGTTTAGACAGCACGCCTCCAGCACCTGCTCCTTACATTGAAACCATCTTTGCTGTTTCAGAGACTTCGATTTCGATGACATCATCTGTTTCCATCGATGACAGTGATGTGGAGTATTATTTCGAGAGCACATCTACCGGCGGGCATGACAGCGGCTGGCAGGATGATCCGAATTATACAGATGTTGATCTTGATCCCAATACAGTGTACTCATACAGGGTCAAGGCCAGAGATAAATCCGTATATCAGAACGAAACCGAATGGTCAGCGACGGTTAGTGTTAGGACCCTGGCTTCAGTGGATCTGATTGCTCCAACTCCCGATCCGATGACGTGGGACCCGACTCAGGACCCGAATGGCTTCGACGGGACACCCCGGGAGATTGTGATTGACCCGAACGCACTTTACGGTTACGGGGCTACGATGACAGCTTCTGTGGCCACTGATGCCGGTGGGGGCCCTGTGGAGTATTTCTTCGAGTGTACGACCAACTCAGGCTTTAACAGCGGCTGGCAAGCAAGTGAGATATATATCGTCATGTTAGGAAGAAGCGGACAAGGCCACCGTTTCCGAGTCAAGGCACGTGATCAGTTCCGCAATGAGACGGCCTGGTCAACTGAGGAAAGGGCTGATCCACCGTAGTAGAAGCTGATACACTGTAGAATAATGTAAAATAAAAAAATCCGCTCACTGACTTATCAGCGAGCGGATTTTTCGTTTGCTTTTGAAAAACCTGCTTGTCAGGTTGATACTTTTTCCTTCAACGTTTGATAACCGTAGTGTGCAAAAAGGTGGTCAAGTATCACCATTGCGGTATAGTTTTCGGCGACCGGCCATATTCGAGCCACAATCGTTGGGTCACGCCTGGTAATAGCAGCCAGATCCTTGTTTTCCAGTGTATATTTGTCAATTGTCTTCTGTGGCTTGTCAATAGTGGGTGTAGGCTTAACCGCAAGTTTAACCACAATTGGCTGGCCTGTAGAAAGGCCGCCTGTAATGCCGCCGGCGTTGTTTGAATCAAATATAACCTTGCCGTTTTCAGAGCGCATCTGATCGTTATTCTGATAACCTGTCATATCTTTGACGGCAAAGCCGGCTCCAACCTCCACGCCTTTGACAGCCCCGATGCCGAGCATTCTGCCCAGTTCGGCGTCGAGTTTATAAAAAACTGGCTCTCCGAGACCTGCCGGGACACCGGTTACGACCACTTCAACTACGCCACCTGCTGAATCACCCGTTTCTGCGATGCGGTTACAGGCATCAACCATTGCCTGGGCGGCGTCTATATCAGGACAGTTTACTATTGAGTGTACGTTGTATTTGTCCCGAACCGCTTTGGCGGACATTTTCGGGGCCTTGTCACGAATAGCATCGATTTCCTGTTCAATCTCAGCTAATATTCTGGTTTTTTCCAGAAATCTCATGTCCATATTGATGCGGCCTTTAGCATAAACCTCCTGATAAAAGGGGTCGAGGTCGTGACGCATTTTTTTGTAATCATTGGTATATTGAAAGGCTTTGTCGGCGGGAACGTCGGGGCATCGGACACCGGCTATTTCCCTTACGTAGGAAAATACTTTGATACCGCATTTCTTAAGGACTTTTTTAGCGACGTATCCGGCGGCCACGATGGTTGAGGTGTAACGTCCACTGAAAATACCTGCGCCAATGGCATCGTCATCCGGGCCGTACTTTTTGAAAGAAGCATAGGAAGCATGACCCGGGCGAGGCGTGCGATTCGTGTCCTGGTATTGCTTGATGTGGATGAAATGG
>CAZIAN010000369.1:0-5431 GCA_964537355.1 uncultured Pirellulales bacterium
GATTTGTCGGTAAAGAAAGTGGATTAGGCCAGCTTGGCCGATTGCTGTAAATCTCACCATTGGCTCGCCAAATTAATCCATCTACGCGATCAAACCGTTTCGATTGCTGTAGTTCGTTGAAAAGTGACACTATCGCCTGCTCACCATCGCCGCAAATACCGAAATCCACACCGGTATATTCGACAATACGCTCCGCAAAGATGGAAAAACCGACTCCGCCGATCACAATTGGCGCTTCAGTCATATGGCGTATTTTGCTTATAGTCTCAGCCAGGTCAGGGACAAAGCATCGTGCGCTCGGCCAAAAACAATCATCCGTATTGCGAAAAGAAATCCCCACCAGTTGCGGGCTATTTGCAGAAAAATATCCCTCAAGCATTTTCAACGGATCATCAGACAGGCACAAATCAACTATCTCTACTTCAATCCCGGCTCTTTCGGCACTCGTAGCAATATAGTCCAATCCAATAGGACCAATTGCCGGCAACATTCTGTTTGTATTAATAAGCGTTAACATACATCGATAAGAACATGTGTACTACGAGGATAATCAGAATTAATCTTTGTTGTCTTGCGATTCTCTCTTTTTCTGAGAAAAGCTACTCAGCAGTACACCTAACTCAAACAGGGCATACAGCGGTATAGCCAGGGTCACCTGAGAGATTGCATCCGGTGGAGTGGCCATAGCCGATATTACAAATACGCCAAGCAGAACATATTTTCTTGACCTGCGTAAGCTCTCGATTGAGACCAAGCCGGTTTTAGTTAAGAAAAAAATCGCTATTGGTGTTTGAAAGGCCACGCCAAAAACCAGCATCAGCATCGTAATGAATGAAATATAGTCGGCAAAAGTAAAATTTGACCAGGCGTCAAGAAAGCCTTCATTGAACTTCACAAGGAACTTAAGCGTTAAGGGTGCTACAACAAGAACGAAAAATAAAGCGCCGGTTACGAACAATGCCGCGGAAAACGGCACGGCCGTGTGAACGTATTTTTTTTCATGTGGGTAAAGTCCTGCGGCAACGAACATCCATAACTGATAGAAAACCCAGGGGGATGTCAGTATCAGACCGGCGATTAAAGCGATTTTGATATAACTGATGAAGCCGTCGGCAGGGCGGAGTACTTGAAGGCGACGTGGAGGAGATACCTGATTTGATGAAGGGCTGTTGAAAGAAAAGTTAGGGTCATTACTTAATGCGACAAGGATTTCTGTACAAAACATACTCACGAATTCCCTGGTTTCATAGCTAACGTTTGGTGTGTTTGGATCATCGGCGAGTTTCTGACGTGTTTTGCTAAAAAGATTGTCTATGAGTTTTATTGTATTGTCTTTTGTTGGGGATTTGGTGTCTTGGGTCTGAAATACTTTGAGATATGGCTTTTCAATGAATTTGATTATCCACGGGCCGAAACCGAGACAAATTGCTGCTCCGATGAGCAGACCGCTAAAAGCAAGAATCAAACGCCCGCGCAGCTCCTCAAGGTGGTCGCCCAGACTCATAGTGCTATCGAGGGGGTCTTGTTTTTTTTTCTTCTTTTTGTTTTTGCCCATTATACAGACAAGTGAGGAGTCCGAGATGGTTCATATCTGAGGCGGGTTAGCTCATAGCGTCTTCTGACTCATCGATACCGGTGGCGTTTTTGGCTTCTTTGGCTACTTCATTGCCCATTTCCTTGACGTCATTGACTAACTCATCCTTGGTTTCTTCTACTTCGTGAATTCCCTTCTTGAACTCCGTCATACTCTTACCCAGACCGCGGGCAATCTCGGGCAGCCGCCTGCCGAATAGAAGCACGGCAATAACAAGAATAATGATAAGCTCCATTGGACCAGGCGTCCAAAACGCCAGATATTGTGTATATTCAGTCATTCATTAATCTCCTAATTTATTTTCTCAGTATTATAACATCATCTGTGTTGTTTTGTCAATAATAACAAGAAACTTAATTCCATTGACACAAAATCCAATGAAAATATAATATATCTTCGTATCAGGGTCAAGTATATAGTTTTAAAGGAGTTGGCCATGAGTTCGGTTTCCGGCCGAAATAGGCATCCTCGCCTCGGCGAAGTACGAGGCCGCAAGGGGGTCGAATCTGACATAAGTATTCTTCTATTATCGACTCTGTTTCTTATCGGGCAGGGGATTTTCATTAAACAGTTTCAAACAAAGACAAAGGAGAAATATTTTGAATAACACACGATTAATCACAGGCATTTTATTTACAACCTTATTAATCGCATCGCCCTGTTTTCAGGCCCTGGCACAGGAAACAGTCATTGTCAGGCCAAAAGAAATTGACGATGTCCTCACAAATCCCGGAATCGGCTTTATGACCTTTCAAAGATTCAACGGCGATGAGTTAAATGCGGCTAAAAGTTGGACAGAAGGCAAGCCAATAGTGTACCAGGATTTTGACGGCAATTTGGAAAATAAAGACCACCCGATGACGACAATTGCATATTTCAGAATTTACTGGAAATTCATCGAACCACAAATGGGCAAATATCGATGGGACCTGATAGATAAAGCCCTCGAAACAGCCCGCCAGCGTGGTCAGACTCTAATGCTGCGAATCGCCCCTTATGGAACAGGTACCGAAAATGATGTTCCGAAATGGTATCGTGAAATGGTTGGAGACAGGAAAGATTGGCCCGAGAAGAAGTGGCAGGTTGATCCTGAACACCCGTGGTACGTAAAGCATTTCGGCACTATGATAAAACTTCTTGGCCAGCGATATGATGGGCACCCGGACCTTGAAAGCGTGGACGTATCTATTGTCGGAGCCTGGGGTGAAGGCGCGGGCTCTGATTTGCTCAGACAGAAAACAAGGGAGGCACTGGTCAATGCCTATACCGATTCCTTTAAGAAAACACCCCTTGTTATGCTTTTGACCGACAAAAAAACAAACAGCTACGGCCTTTCCAGAGCGGACCTCGGCTGGAGAGTCGATTGTCTCGGGGATATGGGAGGATTCAGTCCCACCTGGTCGCATATGAATGATTATTATCCCCAGGCAATTATCAACTTCGGCATGCAGGACGCATGGAAAAAAGCTCCCGTTACCCTTGAGGTATGCTGGGTAATGCAGCACTGGAAAGATATGGGATGGAACGTTGACCATATAATCGATGAATCCCTCAAATGGCACATTTCTTCTTTCAATGCCAAATCCTCGCCGGTGCCGAGCGAATGGTGGCCTTCGGTCAACAGGTGGCTTAAAAAAATGGGCTACAGATTCGTACTCCGCAAATTTACATACCCAGACAGGGCGAATCCCAACAGCAAACTTCCTTTCACTTCATGGTGGGAAAACAAAGGTGTCGCACCGTGTTATAAGAATTTCTCTCTCGCTCTTCGTCTCAAAAACGATGAAAAAGCTGAAATCTTAATCACCGACGCTGACATTAGAACCTGGCTGCCGGGCGATAATCTTTACGACAATTCAGTTTTAATACCATCTGATATGCCGCGGGGCCAATATGACCTGCAAATCGGCATTATCGAGACGCTCTCCAATAAACCCAAAGTTAAACTTGCCATATCCGGACAACAGCCGGATGGCTGGTACCATCTCGGAAAAATAAGGATTGGAAATCAGCCTGATTAAAACCTGAAATGCAAATATAATATCACTTTTTATAGAGACATAACTGCTTGCCATATAAAGACTTGTGCCCAGAGTGCGATATTTTCTCTTGCTTTTCATACCCAATTCTGGTATAATACCATCATAATAAAAAAGCAAAGAATTGCAAATTATTTTCTGAGAGGGGCGAAAATGAGCAAATTCTATTACGAAATATGGATTCCATTCACATTTAACAAAAAACGAATTTTGTTCCTGGCGATTGCAAGCTATATCGCTCTATGCTAAACAACTGAATTTTTATTATTTTCTAAGGCTTTCTATTGTTTTTTTGATTGGCCGTTCTGTCATGGACGGCTTTTTTTATACCTGCCAATTCCTTAAATATTTGACACATGTGAAACATCATAATATGCTTACTAAGAGTGAGAATTTGTCATTTATCAGACTTTGTACCGTTAATTAAATATAAGTTGGTATCCTAAAATATTTTGTTGTTTTTGCCGTGAAAACTCCGTTTTTTATGGACCTGCATTTATAGAGCCCTGTTAAGGGAAAATTAAAATGATAATAGTAACCGGCGGAGCCGGTTTTATCGGCTCAGCACTAATCGCAGCACTTAATAAAAGGCAGATTACGGACATCCTTGTCGTTGACGAGCTTGGCATAGATCAGAAGTGGAAAAATTTATGCAATCTCTCATTCGCTGATTATGTAGGAAAAGATGATTTCCTCGAAATGGTTATCGCAGATAAGCTCAATAGCTCTCTGGAGGCCATTTTCCATCTCGGCGCCTGTTCGAATACCACCGAAACAAACGCCTCATATCTAATAAAAAACAACTACGAATACAGCAAGCTATTAGCCCAGTGGGCAACGGCCGATAATGTCCGCTTCATTTATGCTTCCAGCGCTGCAACTTATGGAGACGGCTCAGCCGGCTTCAAAGATGACCTGGAGAAAATAGAAATCCTCAGGCCTCTGAATATATATGGCTATTCCAAGCAGCTTTTTGACCTCTGGGCACGCAGAGCCGGCCTTTTGAAAAATATCGCGGGCCTTAAATATTTCAACGTTTTTGGACCGAACGAATATCACAAGGCCGATATGCGAAGCTTCGTGGTTAAGGCCTTTGAGCAGATTAGCACCACCGGTATAGTTCAACTCTTCAAATCATATAAGCCCGAATATGCCGATGGCGAGCAATTACGCGATTTTATTTACGTCAAAGATGCTATTGAAATGACCCTGTTTTTTTACGACAATCCACAAATAAGCGGCTTGTTTAACATCGGTACCGGCAAAGCTCGAAGCTGGAAAGATTTAGTTAAAGCAGTTTTTGCAGCTATGAATAAAAAGCCAAATATAGAATACATCGGAATGCCCGAATCGATCCGTAACCAGTATCAATATTTTACCGAAGCAGACATAATCAGCCTCCTCAAGGCCGGTTTCAACAAGGAAATAACCACCCTTGAGGATGCCGTAAAAGACTATGTCCAGAATTACCTGCAAACAAATCGATATTTGAATGGAGTTCTCAAATGAAAAGATTTTTGAAATACTTTTTGCGTGGCCTTCTGGTTTTCGTTCCTGTCGGGCTAACAATTTTTATTCTCTTTTACATCTTTAACGGTCTATATTCTCTCTTTAGTTTATTGCTTCCATTTATAAATTATCCTGCCCTGAGGCTTTTGGCAGGGCTTTTATTTACGTTTGGGGGTATATTTCTTATTGGATTGTTTGCATCGAATTTCATAGGCAAAAAACTTTTTGGTCTCCTGGATAAGATCTTCAATAAAGTTCCCCTGGTTAAGATGCTTTACAGTGCCATAAA
>CAZIAN010000370.1:0-1552 GCA_964537355.1 uncultured Pirellulales bacterium
AGTGTAAATACAAACGAGTACCTTCTCATCGCCTGTCTGAAATCCCGCCGTATTATTGACATCAATCACCGCCGAGCCGGAAAAAATTGTCCCTAAACGGTCAGGGTGTATCGCATCGCCTAACTCTTTCCAATGTACTATATCTTCACTGACCGCATGTCCCCAGGTCATATTGCCCCACTTCCAGCCGAATGGATTATGCTGATAAAACAGGTGATATTCACCATCATAATAGACCAAGCCGTTGGAGTCGTTGTTCCAGCCCCGGCGGGAAGTGAAATGAAACTGCGGACGTAATTTTTCACGATAAAGATTTTTTTTGCCTTTGAAGGTATCCGCTTGATAGATGGAATCGAATCCCTTGCTGTTATCAGGTTCAAACTTATTTATGCGCAGAACAGCTTTTTGATTCCGAAACTCACTAATATCAAGAAACACCCAGAAATCGGGCTCATCAGAAGCCAGCTCAATTTCAAACTCGCGGGCCACTTTGCCATTGATAATAAGACTTATAAGGCTTTTTTTTGCTCCATTCTTGACCGGGAAGTTCAGATATTTTTTCTTCAGTAACAATTCCCGGCTCTTACCTCCTTCCAAATTATTTCCCTGAACGCTCACATTGTTCAGACAAGTAAACATCCCAATAGAAATAATCAACAGCAGCTTTTTCATCGTACTACCTTTCTCGAAAGAGCTATTACAGATTCATATTCAGTATGATCCATTTTTTATGCTTACGAACCGAGATAGGGAAGGCTCTCAATATCAAGCTTGTCACCGACTTCTTTTTGCAGGATTATAAGCCGTCTTCTCAGTTTCCTTATCTGGCTGAAGTAGGTCGGGTCATCGGCAAGGTTGTTCATTTCCAGAGGGTCTGCCTTTAGATTATAAAGAAGTGTTTTACCGATTTTCGGATAGTATATCATTTTGTAACCGTCAGCAGTAATCATTCTCTGCAGATCGATATAACCACCGTAAATGGCATCGTAACTGCTGTTCATCTTACCATTGATTAGAGGCAATAAACTCTTGAACTGAACCTGCGGAGGTTTGTTAATACCGGCAAGCTCCAGCGTCGACGGCATAATGTCCTGAAGGTAAATCGGCATATTGAGTTTTTTATTTTTCGGGATACCAGGGCCGTTGACCATAAGCGGCACTCTGACGCTATGGTCGTACATATTCTGTTTTCCTATAAGACCGTGATGACCAACCGCCAGTCCATGGTCGGCCGTAAAGAATATATAAGTATTGTCGGCTTTTCCGGTCTTTTTCAGAGCATCCAGAATTCGCCCCACCTGTGTATCCATGTGAGTAATGATCGCATAATATTCCTGACGGTTCACTTTAACAGCATATTGGGTCCTGGGGAATGGCGCGAGACTTTCATCCCTCTGCTTCCTGCCGAGGCCGATTGAGTCCTTATAGGGGTATTCGGGCAGGAAATTAGCAGGAACTCTCACTTTATCCAAGGGGTACTTGTCCACATATTCCTTTGGAGATTGTCTCGGATCATGCGGGGCGTTGAAAGCCAGATACATAAAGAACGGCT
>CAZIAN010000370.1:1652-5402 GCA_964537355.1 uncultured Pirellulales bacterium
GGAGATTGTCTCGGATCATGCGGGGCGTTGAAAGCCAGATACATAAAGAACGGCTTCTCGCTCTTTGAAGCGTTTTCGAGAAATTCCACCGAGTTGTCTGCGAGCACTTCGCTCCAGTGCTTGCCCCCTTTCCAGTAACCCCCATTGTTCTTGTCCCATGGTTTCCAGAGGTCCGGTACTCCCTCTATCGGGCGGTTGTATCCCATCGGGGTTTGATTGGGCATCCCGGGCCGTACATCTTTGACATAATCGAATATGTCTTCGGGTTTGATACCTTTGATGTGCCACTTGCCGGTCATATATGTATCGTAACCGGCCTGCTTCATATACTGCGACCAGAATCTGCCGGCTTTGGTCTCTTGCTTAAGCTTCGGCTCAAATTCATGGGCCATCCACAGAAACCGGCCGGTATTAAGCATTGTCCGGCTGGCCACACATATCGCGCCATGCCAGCCGCCCTGATTATATGCGTGCGTAAAAGTAACACCGTTTCGAACAAGCCGGTCAAGATTCGGCGTTTCTATTTCATCACAGCCCATTGCGCGCAGCGTTTCAAAACACTGGTCATCGGCAAAGATGAACAGGATATTGGGTTTGTTGTGTTCCTTTGAAAAGGCCGAGATACCCCGCATAGATAAGGCGGCTAAGCCTACACCGGCTGCTTTCAAAAAACTTCGTCTTGTGCAAACGTTTTCACTCATTGTATGTCCTCCTGAACAAAAACCAATTATTTTCCCAAATCATATTAAAACTGTTTCTTAATGTACAGAAATAATCATTCGTTAGGTACAAAGACGGTGTAAACCTTTGAGAGCGAATCGAGCACGACCTTGCCGTCCCTTCGCAGATAACTGCCGCAAGCAACAAAATATCTTACCACCGAATCCGGGTCATCCTTATCAGCCCCTTTTGGCCGGGTAACAGCGAACATGTACGCATCGGTATCCCAGCCATCAATTATATTACAACTATTGCGGTGCATCTTTCTGCCGTCCGCCCGTAGATTCATATACACGTCCGTAACCATTTCTCCTTCAATGACCCGAACACCTATCGCATCGTTAGCCTTTAATCGTTCGATTTGCACTGCCGGCTCTTTATCACCGGAATCTAATGGCAGCACGGTCGTAATGAACTTATTCTCCCGTCCGGTCTCCTCGGGTGAAAAAGCTAAGTATGTTACCTCGGTATCAGGGTCGTGGTCTTTTAATCCTTTTTTCTCGGTTACATTTATCTCTTCCGGAAACAACGGCAGCACAACCGCCCGGGCATCTCCATTGGACAGTATTATCTTTCCGTCCTGTTTGTCTGCTCTATCCTGATAATGCAGCAGCCATTCAAATCTGCCCGCCTCATGGGTCCGCACATCATCGAATATCAGTATCGCACCACCAATCCACAAAAAATGGCGGTAATTACGCGAAAATTTCCAGGATGTCGGCCCGGTCGCATCTGCAAATATATACCTAAGTCCCTCCGTATCTATCAGCCTGTGTATCCTCCCGGGCGTTACTGTGCCGCGATCGCCGTTGCCGCAGTCTTCAGGGTTCTGCCCGTGACCATCGATAAGGATAACGTTATGTGCTTTGCTCTGACGGTAGTAGCTCGTATATTCCCGTCTGCTATATGAGCAATTACCGGAATCGATAATAAGGGGTTTGCCATTATGAAATAGTATAAAAGAGCCCGCATCAGGATGCGCATGGTTCCATGCAAAACTCGACTTTACCGCCAGCATCGTAGCATCATCCTGCCAGGAGGAGCGCAGGACTGACCAGCCGATGTCCTGATACAGCATCGTCCTCGTAAAATCATTCGGCAGGGATTCTCGTGGATTCAGCTCATAATAGACCAGCCCCACAGGGTCATTCAGCCCCGAATCGGTCCGGCTTAAATACCAGTGATATTCCGGCACATCATAGCCGTTGGCAAGCAGCATTTGTATAGTCCGTACTCCCGTTGCATGCAGACTGCTATCTCCAAAATTCACCGACATTATATCATCGGAAGCCGGATAACACGTATGAATAAAAAAATCTCCCACCTTCTCCAGCAATGGTATATCAGGCGCCGATGATTTGCCGAACACATTCGAATAGGCCAGCCGAAACAGCAGATACTCCGACAGTGCATAATTGGCATAATTGACGCTCTCATAAAAAGCCCCTTTCTCATCGAAATTGGCCGTCTTGTTTTGCAGGACATTTCCCTTATAGTCAAAAAACTCCGGAAAGGCCTGTGAAACACGCTGCACCCACTCGGCCGCCTCCGGCACTTCATCCAGCAGCGATAAAGCAGCCAGCCCCGCCATCGATACGCACACACTCCACCAGTTATGCCCCATCGAATCCAGTGCATGAATACGTTTTTCGCCCAGAATCCAGTCATCCAATGTAGGTTTGATACCAAGCCTGACCATTGAGCCGGCTATTGTCTTCCTTTCCTGTTCAGATAGAAAATCATAAATGCTGTCGAACCCAACTGCATAGCCATAGCAGAACCTGGCCGTATTCAATTCCGAATGCCACGGCGGGTCATTATTCGCATCACCTGCCCATCTGTTCAAAGTCCCGAAGTGGATAAGTGCATCTCTTAATTTCTCAGCATATCGTTTTTCACCGGTCATCTGATAAGCCAACCCGAGAGTACCAGCCATATCGGTAATCTGACTACTCGGCCTGCCATAGTTGCCATGCTGTCCGGACCCGCCCTCGGCATATTCCTTTGAAACCAATTTCGCTTTAAGCAGCCTGTCCGCCCGTCCGAGAAGCTTGCTCCAGGCCTCGCTGAAAAGTTTATCTTCTTCAATGCGCTTATGCAGACGCTCCAGCTTCTCAGCGTTAAACAGAAGCATCGGACGTGATAACTTCTGCTTTGGCATTGACAACGCAGCCCCGTTCTCACGGTGAGCACTTTGAGCAAAAGAATCGGTACCCAAACAAATAATAAGTATCGCACATAATATTGCAGTGGTCTTGCCTCGTAAAAATGATGTTGGAAATGTCATTACATTCCTCCTGAAGAATTATCTACACAATGCCGGAAAGTAACTCAACTGTCCCAATATTCATCAATCACTTTTTGAATATGAGGGTATTTGTCATCAGTTTCGTTATACTTTTTTCTTAACCGCAGCAGCTCGGTCTTCAGCTCCTTAATTACAGCGGCATATTTCGGCTCACCGTACAGATTGTTCATTTCGTGCGGGTCATTTTTCATATCATAAAGTTCCCAGCCGGGCCGCGTTGGTTTCGGGCCGCCCTTCTTGTAGTTTTGACCATAGAAAAATATCAGTTTGTATTCTTTCGTTCGAACACCGAAATGCGCAGGATTGTCATGGTGAGCCATGTGCATCCAGTAGCGGTAATAAGTGGACCTGGGCCAGTCGGGGGGTGTTTTACCCTGCAGCAAAGAAACGAAGCTTCGCCCCTGCATATAGCCGGGAGTTCTCACGCCCGCCAGTTCCAGTATCGTCGGCGCAAAGTCGGTGTTATTGATAATCTCGTCTGTGCGGGTTCCCGGCTTGATCATCCCAGGATATCTAACAAGAAACGGCATCCGCATCGATTCTTCATACATCCATCGCTTGTCGATATAGTCATGCTCACCGAGCATCATACCCTGGTCGGACGTATAAATGATAACGGTATTGTCCATCTGTCCGCTGTCATCGAGATACTTAAACAACCGGCCCAAATTATCATCTACCCCACGAACACACCGCAGATACTTCTTCAAATAACGCTGATA
>CAZIAN010000371.1:0-5401 GCA_964537355.1 uncultured Pirellulales bacterium
GTTTTTAGTGTAAAAATTCCAAAAACATAAAATTATCAATTGTGGAAGGCTAAAATGAGATCTCTTAAAATAGCAAGCCGAGCTAGTAAGCTGGCTTTGGTACAATCGAACTATATCTGCAACTTGCTCAAAAATCTCAGCGGCAATATTGATATTTCCATAGTAGAAATCTCGACAAAAGGAGACCGTGACAAATCAGACTTCCTTTATAAAACTGATTCAATGGGTTTTTTCACTTCTGAAGTTGAAAATGCGCTTCTTGACGGCCGGGCTGACCTTGCCGTTCATAGTCTTAAGGACCTGCCCACCGCCTGCACAGAAGGACTCGTAGTTGCCGCAATACCGAAAAGGGAGTCAGTTGCCGATGCTTTGATAGCCTCATCCCAGGCGTCCTCTGTCGCCGCCCTGCCGGCTGGGGCAACCGTTGGCACTTCGAGCCTACGGCGCATCGCCCAGTTGCACAAGCTCAGAGATGATATAAAATGTGTTCCCTTGCGTGGAAATGTCGAAACAAGGGTTTCAAAGGTGTTTACTGGAAAGGTTGACGCTGCTGTTATCGCCTGTGCCGGTTTGAACCGGCTTGGTCTGGCTGATAAAATTTCTGCGATTCTGCCGCCTCATGAATTCCTGCCCGCCCCGGCACAGGGCGCATTGGCCGTACAGATTCGCACCGATGATAACGAGCTTGCTGAGCTTGTTACAAAACTTGACGATAAAACATCCCGGATTGCCGTCGAGGCCGAACGAGCCATACTTTCATCTATGCACGGCGGATGCAGTATTCCTCTGGGCGTATATTCGCAAATCTCCGGCGATACTATAACAATTGATGCAGTTATTTCTGACGTGGAAGGTGATAAATATATCAAACGCTCAAAAACTGCAAACATCAGTGAGGCAAAATCTTGTGCCGAGGAGCTTGCACAGGAACTGTTAAACGCCGGCGGGCGGGAAATTCTTGATCAAATCAGAAACAGTCGAAATAACTAAACCAAAAGGTAATGGAGGCTCGGACTGTATCAACTACATAAATCTTTCAAATTTTTGTCCCTAAGAACCTTATTAATAAGACCAGAGATAGTAGGATTATGATATTAACTGGCAGAATACTGCCATTTAATGCTTAGCACTTACTGCTTTTTTTGACGTAGAAAAAAATGTTAATAGCTTTATACAATAGATTCTATAAGTGACATCTTTTTGGGGTTGTAATAGTTGTTGTAACAATTTATAATCCGCTCTTTTCAGTGATATATTATTAGTGATGCTTATATGATACAAGTCAATAAAATAGGCTCGGTTATGGTTGTTGGGGGAGGTATAGCCGGCATTCAGGCTGCGCTGGATCTGGCTGATGCAGGATTCAAGGTCTATCTCGTTGAGTCCGGAACCGCCATAGGCGGGCACATGGCACAACTGGACAAAACCTTCCCCACGAACGACTGTTCTATGTGTACCATATCTCCTCGCCTCGTTGCCGCCGGTACACACAGGAACATTGAGATAATTACAAATGCCGAACTTGCGGAACTATCGGGTCAAGCCGGCAATTTCAATGCTAAACTTGCGATAAAACCACACTTCGTTGACCTTGAAAAATGCACCGGATGCGGCGTTTGTGCAGAGAACTGCCCTGTCGCTGTCAAGGATGAATACAACCAGCGCCTTAACGATAGGAAGGCGATTTTCAAAGAATACCCTCAGGCCGTACCCAATAAATTCGCAATGACCAGACTCGGCGTGGCCCCGTGTCACGATAGCTGCCCCATACACGGCAATCCCTGCGGATATATAGCCCTGACCGCCGCCGGCAAGTATCAGGAGGCTTATGAGTCGGCGACGCAAACGAATCCATTCCCTGCGATATGCGGAAGGATATGTGAGCATCCATGCGAACAAAGTTGCAACAGGAATAATCTCGATAGTCCGGTTTCAATCGCTTATGTAAAGAGGTTCCTGGCAGACTGGTACCACGAACACGGAGAAAAGCTGACTCCTGAAGAGAAACAGGCGTCAATCGAAGAAAACGGCAAGAAGGTTGCAATAGTTGGCTCCGGGCCGGCAGGTTTGTCCGCGGCGCTGGACCTGAGGAAGATGGGCTATTCCGTTACCATTTTTGAAAAACACGGAGTACTCGGCGGAATGATGAGAATAGGCATCCCCGAATACAGGTTGCCTACAGAAATTATAGATAGAGACATTCAGAATATTCTCGATTACGGCATCGAGGTTAAATTGCACAGTCATATTCAGGGCCAAAGTGACATCGAAGAGATGTTCGATAACGATTTTAAGGCTGTTTTCCTGTCTGTCGGCTCGCACAAAAGCATGAGAATGAGTATGGACGGAGAAGATTCCGAAAACGTCTCAAGCGGCATCGATTTTCTCCGAAACGTCAGGCTCGGCAACAAGACCTCCGTTAAGGAAAATGTCATAGTAATCGGCGGCGGCAACGTTGCGATGGACTGTGCCAGAACGGCGCTGCGGCTTGGCGGCAAAAAAGTCTCCCTCGTGTGTCTCGAAAGCCGGGATAAAATGCCGGCCTACCCCTGGGAAGTCGAATGGGCTCAAGAGGAAGGTGTTGTTGTCAAAGCAGCCAAGGCGACAAAGAAAATTATCGTCGAAGACGGCAAATTCAAAGCCCTGGAATTGCTGGATGTAAAAAGAATGGCTTTCGTCGATGGCAAGCTGGAGCTTGAAACTGTCTCTGGTACCGAGGAGGTCCTCACTGCAGATGAATTAATAGTGGCTATCGGCCAGAAACCCGAACTCGGCCTTTTAGGTGAGTGCGGAAAGATAAAGCTCACGAAACGCGGCACAGTTGAGGTCGACGAAAAAACTGATATGACTTCATGGGAAGGCGTTTTTGTCGGTGGTGATGTGATTCGTGGTGCCGCCAGCGTAGTCCAGGCCACAGCGGACGGCCAGTTTGCTGCCAAGGCCATAGATGCCTATATAAAAGGTGAGAAATTTGAACCGGAAGAATGCAATCAGCCGGTCGTGGAGATTACCGCCGAGGAGCTGAAAGAGCGAAAGGAAAAACTTGTCCAAAGGCAGCAGATGCCTACTATCGGACTTGATAGACGGCGCTCATTTGAAGAGGTTGATTTGGGATTCACCGAAGAGATGGCCCGGGCCGAAGCCGACCGGTGTTTATTCTGTTCCGTTTGTTCCTGGTGTGGATTGTGCGAAAAGGTATGTGAAGCCGAAGCAATTCTTTATAACGACACACCTAAGGAAAAGTCGCTCGGTGTTGGCGCAATTATCCTCGCACCCGGCTTTGACCTGTACGACGCAGAGAAAAAGGCCGAGTACGGATACAGGCGTTTCCCTAACGTCGTCAGCGGAATGGATTACGAAAGAATATTGAGTGCATCAGGACCTTACAGCGGGCACATACAGAGGCCTTCCGATGGTGTTAAGCCCAAAAAAATCGCCTTTATACAATGTGTCGGCTCGCGAGACCAGGACAATCCCTACTGCTCTACGGTTTGTTGTATGTATGCGACCAAGCAGGCTATTGTAACTAAAGAGCACATACTTGATGTCGATTGTAAAGTATTTGTTATGGACGTAAGGGCTTTCGGCAAAGGCTTCGATGAATACTACGAAAGGGCTAAGGATAAATACGGCGTTCAATATATCTACACCAGACCCTCGGCCGTCAGACAGAATTTCAAAACAAATAACCTTTCACTCGAATTCACAGAGGACGGCAAAAAATGGGTCGAAGAGGAATTCGACATGGTCATATTGTCCAGCGGTCTCTGTGCAAAGGCCGAAGCGACAAAACTGGCCGAAGTCTGCCAAATAGAGCTGAATCAATATAACTTTGCTCAATCGGCCATGTTCACCCCAACCGCTTCATCGAGGGAAGGGATTTATCTTGCCGGCTCGTTTGAAAGCCCCAAAGACATCCCCGAGAGCGTGACGCAGGCCAGCGGTGCGGCCGCACTGGCTATGGAACTTCTGGCGGATGTCAGGGGAACGCAAATCAAGCAGGAAGAATTTCCACCCGAAAAAGACGTCTCAAAAGCTGAAGCGAGAGTAGGCGTTTTTGTGTGTCACTGCGGCTCGAATATTGGCGGTGTTATCAACTGTGAAGAAGTCGCCAACTATGCCAGGAACCTAAAGGACGTCAAATTCTCAACCGATTTGATGTACACATGCTCTCCGGATGGACTTGAAAAAATAAAGGAGGGGATTGAAGAGCATGATTTGAACAGAATAGTTGTTGCCTCATGCACACCGAGGACTCACGAACCCCTGTTCCAGAAAACAATCAGAGAAGGTGGGCTGAATCCCTATTTATTTGAGATGGCAAACATCCGTGACCAGTGCACCTGGGTCCATACCCGCCTCGGCGAAGTCACCGAGAAAAAAGCGATAGACCTTGTACGGATGGCGGTTGGAAGAGCAAGGACTATCGAGCCGCTTGCTACCTCTACCTATGTTCCGAAAAGAAGCGCGCTTGTCGTCGGTGGCGGTGTTGCCGGTATGACAACAGCGCTTTCAATAGCGAATCAGGGTTTTGGTGTGCATCTGGTTGAAAAGTCTGACAAGCTCGGAGGTAATTTATCCAAAATCAAAACGACAGTAGAGGGATTCAAACCTCCGGAACTTTTGAAACAATTGGAAACGCAGATTACAAGCAACGACAAAATAACCGTTTACAAAAATTCCACAGTTAAACATTGCAAAGGTTTTGCGGGCAATTTCAAAAGCCTGATTAACAACAACGGCACCGACATGGAAATAGAGCACGGAGCGGCCATAATAGCTATCGGCGCACATGAATCAAAACAGGATGAATACCTCTATGGTAAAAATAAAAAAGTCCACACACAATTAGAGCTTGAGGAGCTTCTTGAAAAAGACCCGGACTTCACCAAATCTCTGAATGAAGTCGTCATGATTCAGTGCGTCGGTTCCAGAGAGCCGGATAATATAATGTGCAGCAGGGTTTGCTGTACCGAAGCGATTAAAAATGCGATAGCCATAAAACAAGCTAATCCTAAAGCCAACGTTGCCATTCTCTACAGGGACGTTAGGACTTATGGCTTCAAGGAACAATACTACAACAAAGCTCGGGAACTCGGCGTGTTATTCTTTAGATATGATCTGGACGGCAAAGCCGTTGTCTCTCAGAATAGCTCAGGTGACCTTGATGTCCGTATCCATGACCTGAATTCCGGCTTGAACTTGAATTTCAATCCCGATGCTCTTGTCCTCACAACGGCAATAGTGCCTTCCGAAGAGAATGATAAGGTCGGGACGGCTTTCAAAGTTCCTTTAACCTTAGAATGTTTCTTCCTCGAGGCGCACATGAAGCTTAAACCTGTTGATTTTGCCTCTGATGGTATTTTCTTATGTGGCGCCTGCCACACTCCCAAGTTCATTG
>CAZIAN010000372.1:0-5383 GCA_964537355.1 uncultured Pirellulales bacterium
TAGATTCACAAATATATTAAACAAAGGCTGGTTTATGTTTTTGGATGAGCAATTCCCGGTTAATGAGCATGCCTTAAAAAACAACTACTACTTTAATGCTCAGGATTCTATCGACAGACAACATTATTATTTCTCAGATAAGGGACTGTATAATTATCTTGAAAAAAGACAATATAATTTGTTGGGTAGATTGCCTAATTCATTTAATCGTCCTTATTATAGAAGTCAATTCGAGACCGGAACTACAACTACAAATGTAATTACTAATCCGGAACCTTCCACAATCGGATTTTTTGGCCTTGGAGCCATAGTAGTTATAGTATTAAGAAAGAAAGGCAGAGTAGTAGGATTAACCTGATTTTCTTTGAAACAGCTTCTTAGTAATCCTTAAACTTTCTCATCCACTGTGGCCAGTCACCCGATACAACACCCCCGGCCTTGGTCCATGGATTACGAGGATCAAAGCTGCGATGCCAATTTAATGTCCACAGCTCCTTCAGACCTACTTTGCGAGTTGACCAGTCCATAAAGATTATGTTTACCTCACCGTTGTGCCGGTTCGTACAGACACGTCTCATGCCGCCACCGAACGCCCAGAGGAATTCTCCGTCCTGGTCCGGCGGTGGGTCTAACGGTTCAGGACGGACTAACATGAATCCGTTGTCCATTAATATAGGAATCATACTCGCATTCTTTTGGCCGGTCCGGCGCCATTTGTTCTGAGCGTCATGTGCCCCATTAACCAGGTCACTGTCATTGATCCACCAGTTAATCCCGTAGCTGCCGATTTTATATATCGGGTCTCGCAGATATGTAAAATCATTGGGATTGGTTTTATTGACATCCCAGGCCACCCAGGGCATGGTGCCGCCCTCATCAACAGTGCGCTTGGCCCTTGGACAAAGGCGAATAACCGGTTCACTGTAATAGGGAATCAGCGTATATATCCATGAGTATTGGCCGGTTGCCCAATCTTCATCGATGCCCGGCATGAACCTGCCGTCATAGTCAGACGTGTACATCGAAAAACAGATGGACCATTGGTGCAGATGGCTCTTACAGATTATCTCCTTAACCTGCTCACGGGCCCGTTGAAGAGCCGGCATTAATATCGCCATCAGTAACGCAATAATTGCAATCACCACCAAAAGCTCTATTAAAGTAAAGCCGTTTTTCTCACGCATGGCTTTTGCCTTTACCTTCACAGAAAGAACAAGTTTTATTGACATGCCTGCCAGCCATGATTATAGCATATACTAATACTTCAATGCAACCGTATCTGCCCTTAAAGTCTCATTCCAGACAAACAGCAATTTGCCGTAAAATGGATCGCTCTTGATTAAAATACGATATTGGCCTTGACACTAACAAGTATTAAGCTATAATCCTGATGTGTTATACCATATATGCTTTTGTGAGGTGTAATCATGTCGAAGAAAGCTTTTACACTCATCGAGCTGCTGGTAGTTATTGCAGTCATCGCCCTGCTGATGGGCATACTTATGCCGGCCCTCAACATAGCCAGAGACCAGGGTCGCAAAGCAGCATGTATGAGCAATATGCGCCAGGTAGGTATAGCCCTGGCAATGTATCAAAATGAATACGAGAAAACTCCCCCGAAAACACACGCCGTTTACGACTACGCCACCCCTGCCGCTCCGGACAATGTCTTAAAACTGTTACGGCCATTTGTTTACGCCAAGAATCCGGAAGATGCAACCCCGGTATATGCCTGTCCGGCCCTAAAACCGAATCCAAACCCGGCCTATGCTCCTTCACGAGTCAGTAGTACCGGGTACCTGGTAAACTCTGTCGTTATGGGCCGACGGGTGGCGGCCATTCCCAACCCCGGCAGAATCATCGCTATACAGGAAGGATGGTCTTTGTCCAATCATCTCTGGGTCCAGCCTGAACCGAATAACCGTTCCATCGCCGCTTTGGAGGGGCGGGAGTACACCCAGTATCAGGAATGGCACATGTTTGCCAGTCAAAGCGATCACTCGTCATGGTTTACTAAAGAACGCCGCGAACAAACCGCAAATGTCCATAACAAAGGCGGCAACTTCATCTTTTCCGACGGCCATGCCGAATACAGAAAATACTGGGATCGTAACAGCGGTGATTACGGACTTGTCCTTCCCGGAACAAAAAAAAGTGCCCCCTACGAGCCGACCCGTGCAAGCACCACTACAATTCTCGAAGCGGCCTTTTAGCTGAGGTGTCCTATTTTGATTTTATCAAAACATTCTATCTCACAAGCGTCTCATAAGAGATGGTTTTGTAATAATGAGGATAACATGAAAAAAAATCTTTTAGCACTCATACTTTTAATACTCTTGCTTATTTTGTTCCCACCCGGGAAAGACATATTGTCACAGACCAATGGCGGTCTCAAGAAGGATTCGAATCCACCACAACATAATTACCTTGTGCGGGTTGTTACTGTTTCTCAGGACGGCCTTGACGAAAAGCCCGGAAAAGCAATATTGGACGCCACAATAACGCGGCTTAATCGTGCCGCGTCATTTCAGCCGGATATTGTTTGTCTGCCTGAGACACTTACTCGCGACAAACCGGAAGTTATCCCCGGCCCTACAACTAATCGTCTTTCCAAGTGGGCACGAGAACATTCATGCTATGTCATTTGCCCTATTCATATTCGTGCCGATGGAAGAAAATTCAACTCAGCCGTTCTCATCGACAGACAGGGAAAAATACTCGGCAGGTACGATAAGATTCATCCAACAGAAGGAGAACTTGACAACTCGATTTGCCCCGGGCAAATCGATCCGCCCGTTTTTAAGACGGACTTCGGTACAATCGGGATACAAATCTGTTTTGACGTGAACTGGCACGCCCAATGGCGCCGGCTTAAGGAAAAGGGAGCTGATATTATCTTTTTCCCTTCGGCCTATCCCGCCGCACGTCAGATAAGAACACTTGCCTGGCTGAATCAGTGTTTTATAGTTAGTTCCACAAAATCACGTGCATCGAGTATATTCGATATTTCCGGAGAAATCATCGAAACAACGGGCAAGTATCGCCATTGGGCAGGGGCGGTTTTGCCTGTCGGAAAAAAGCTGTTCGAGATTGACTTTCATATTGGCAAAATGCGGAAAATCGAACAGAAATATGGCCCAAAGGTCAGTATCCAATGGTACCATGACGATGACCTGGTCTCGCTCGCGTCACTCGACCCTGAATTAACCGTCGCCGATCTGATCGATGAATTCGAACTTACCCCGCATCCCGCTTATATTCAGCGGGCGCAAAACGCACAGGACAAACGCCGGCCGGCTCAAACACCAAAGCAGTAGTGAAAATTCACACAAGCTACAGATGGACGTTACAAGAGTTTCTCTAATATAACATAACCGACTTATCCTCAAAGCTCGTTCCACTGCCCCGCAATGGGAACCGGGAATTGGCCGTTCCTGTCCGCTTTAACCGGAGGAGCGCTGACATAGTCCAGGTCATCAAGGTAATCACAAAACTGGAAGTTAGACGCCATCATCTGCTCCCAGGTGACCTCCTGTCCGGTATGACAGGCGGCACGCCCCATGAGCGATGTCATGTCTGAGTAAACAGCCCGCTGTATTTCATTATGCGGCCGATCGTTGCGGATACTGTAGATGAAATCGTTCCACTCGTACTGCCAGGGACTATACTGGTCCTTTGTCGGTGTCCATGAAATGTTGTCTTTCTCTATCCGCTGGTCCTTGAACATATGAACGGTAGCGGCGTGCGTTCTGCCGGAAAACTGTGCCGCGCATTTGGTTCCGTGGATGAAAGTAGCAAACTCACTGCGTGCCTTTTTCATTCGGCGAAAACCACAGAACGCCTTGGTCCCATCGGCAAATGTGTATTCCATTGAGTAGATGTCGATATTCTGTCCGTGGTCTTCACTATTGGGCTCGCGACCACCCATACCGACCGCCGAAACCGGCCAGGCGTCTTTAATCCAGCAGCACTCGTCAATCTGGTGTATCAGGTTGTCAACCATGTGCCCCGAACCGATCCAAAACAGATGGATTCTCCCGAACTGGAGCTGATTCATCAGTACGTTGGAATCTTCGCCCTGACTCTTGAGCCAGTTGCTTCCTCCAAGACGGTTAGCGCGAATCAGCGGTATATCGCCCATTTCGCCGTTGCGGATTTTTTCAATCAGCGCCTGGCGGGCCGGCGAATGACGGCACTGGAGCCCTGCCGCGACCTTGACGTTCTTGCTCTTTGCCACTTTATCGGCGCGGAGTAGTCGTTTTAAACCGCCCGGATCGGATGCGAATGGTTTTTCCATAAAGACATTGATACCCTTGCTGATAGCATACTCTACGTGCAGCGACCGTATATAGGAGCGGGTCGTACACATGGCCACGTCCCCGGGCCGCAGTATATCGATGGCTCTTTTATAACCGTCGAAACCGCGGAACTTGCGGTCCTCGCTAACATCGATTTTGTCGGGATGCTTCTTCCTAAGCGCCGTAATCGACCTTTCCATCTTCTCGCTGAGCAGATCCGCTGTGGCATATAGCTTGGTTGGCCCGCCGTTCGGCACCGACAGGGCATCGCCAACAGCGCCCGTGCCGCGCCCGCCGCAGCCGAGCAGCGCCAGACGGATTGTGCTGTCTCCACGGGCATAGACGCTGGGTTGCAGACTGCCTAATACGGATGCACCCACTGCGAGCGAACCGCTCTTCTTCAAAAACTGCCTGCGATTGATATTCGATTTAGTCATTGCTTACCTCCTGGATTGATTGTGGAATTAAAAAAATTTCCCATTTAATTTCATAAACAGCTTTCCTATTTTTCGCGTTATATAATACACCGTATTGCATCCGATTTCAATATAAATGGCGATTTTGAATGATTATTGATTATTCTTTTTGCTAATTTGGCTTGGCCTGCTGGCGGTTTGTATTAGCCTTCCGGCTAATGGGCATATCCTCTTAGATCAAATCGACCCATGTATGCCGGATCATAAAAACACAGATGGATTGACATGGAAATGTTCGCTCAATTTTCTTATATGTTCCTTGCTAAGAGCGCGGTGGCCGTTAAGAATGAGACTGCCGAGAGAGCGACTGCCAAGCAATCTCCCCAGGTCCGAAGAAGACATATTATGCTGTACTATTAGAAATTTTAAATTACCAACAGGGTCATGTTTATTCTCAATATGGTATTTTTGGGCCTCATAATCCGCTATTGTGTTTGCAAGCTGCTTAAGGTAATCGTTCTGATCTGAATTACGATTAGGCACCCTCATTATTGTCTTGAGGGCTTTCAATGCTTGTTCATGCTCTTTTTTTGTATGGATCGGATGCAAATCATACAGGCCGGTCAGTAACTCAATCCATACATCGGGAACATTTATGCCGGTTTCTGT
>CAZIAN010000373.1:0-5380 GCA_964537355.1 uncultured Pirellulales bacterium
ATTCGCTCATGTCCGCACCCTGAGCGCCGTAGCCAATGCCGACAAGGCCTGACAGGGTAATGGCCGAATCGACACTGCCCGCAAGGGCGCCATTGACATACAATGCAGTTGTATTCGAAGCTTCGCTTGAAACAAAGGTCAGAACAGTAGGTTCACCCGGTGCGGTTGGAACGCCAAAATCAAGGTCAGCAACGCCAAATAGGGTCGCGCCGTAAGTTCCGGTGTTGTTCCACTGCTCGTACTTTAGCCCAGCCTCTGTGTCGCCAAACTGTCTTCTGCCGATAAGGCACATGCTGGCTTCCTGCTCATCAGGATTGCTTTGAACGACGAACTCGTAGGTGATTTCTCCACCTAATACGCCAATGTCGTAAAGGCCGTCTGCAACAAAGGTGTCGAGATAAGCGGGTGAATCACCAGCTACTGTAGCCGCCCAGTTAGCAGTGTTCTCGTCGGCTACTCTGAAGCTCCATACATTACCGGGATGGAACTCACTGGCTCTTGATGAGCCTGTGGTCACATCAACTTTCCAGTAGTATGTGATTCCCCGACTCAAGGGTTCATTAACATCAACTGCAAAACTGGCATTCGCCAGCGAACCCTGAGACACGCTTGCATCACCTGCTGCTACCAGATCCGCATCGGTCCCTAAATAGAGATCGTGTTGAAATGCCGTGGCGCCAGCGGTCCAGGTTAGTACGGGTGCTGCCTTCACATCAACAGTCCCATTGGCCGGGACCCCTCCCCACGCAGCCATTCTTACCATAGGTGACAGAAAATCACCTGAAATGACAGTCCGTTCAGGGCTGTCAGGGCCTTGCCAGGCCACTGCCAGGTTGTCACCGCCGCCGCCTTCTTTGTATATACCTTCGATGTAGTATTTCTGACCGCCTACCAGTGAGATAGGTGCGGACATCTGGCGAGTGCCGGGTGCACCTTGGTCACCATCGAAAGCACGTGCAGGGCACCATCCATCCACGCCGGCAATCACCACTGCGTTGGCAGGGTCATCATCGGTGCTCAGGAGCAAATCGCTGCTGTCGTCAGTGGCAATCCAGAACGTATAGTCGCCGGAGGTCGCCGGATGAAGCCAGCCATAGACCCTGCTGCCAAAGTTGTCAGCAAAATCTGTCGGTGTCTCGAACAGCGTTAACTCATCACTGAACGTAGGATTGTCCGGGTAGAGCGCATTGCCCGTCAGGTCGGCAACGTTTGTTCCGCCGATGTCTGACCAGACCTCGCGTGCGATCGTACCAGTGCCCTGTGCACCGGCATTACACACAAGGCCCAGCGCCAAAAGAAAGGTAGTTAAAAAAATAAGTTTCTTACACATAATAATCCTCCTCTAAAAAAAGTTACAGTAATAATCCACTATGCTTTGGCCACACACCAAAACATATACTGTCCTCAATGAGCGTTCCAAATCCTTTTACTCAAATCGAAAAATATTTACAACTTTTTAATACCTCCTTTCTTTAAAATCAGATATGAGCTGTTAATTGAAAGTATATTAGATTTTAATCTTCCTTCGTAATTCTACGGGTTTCAACCCGTAGATGGAAGTATCCGACGAAGTCGGACAGGCGTAGCCTGTGCCGGAAAATGCCACGGGTTTTAACCCGTGGAAATTTACTTGTGAAATACACAGTTCCTATTTAAAACTCTGGGCCTAAGGTAATATATCATTCCTCCTCTTCTATCAAATAATTCTAAGAATTGTGCCTACTGAATGAACTCAATGCCCTAGATGCCCGATCTACACAGACACAAGCTTCATTAATGTTATATACCAAATTTTCAACCTTTTCGTCAAGGAAAATCCATTGATTTTGAATTAATAACGTTCTTGATAAAACAATGCAAAATCCGGGAAAAGCTGAACAATAACAAGCAAAATTGCCACAAACAAAAGCAATAAAGCAATGAAAAGTCCCCTCTTTCTAGAGCTGAAAAACACACTGATTTTCAGGTGACATTATGTATCCAAAATGTCTCCACAGATACCAAGTTTCATGATTGATAGAAGGGCCGAACCTCAAATATTAGCCCAAAAGTGAATATTTTTTTGGAATATTTTTTTCCTCTGATTAAGTAGACTGTGAGAATGATATGTATCAATCATGTAATTCTTTTGGGGATAACACTATAAACACTTTCCAATTGGAGTGATGATTAAGTGAATTAAAGTCTGCACTATAACTTTTGGATGTTTGCAAAATGGCTTGCAATTGGGCGGCAGGTTTGCGTATTATGACACATATGAAACTTCATCGACGTAGTTGAACAGGCTTAAATATTAAATATCAGAGGAGATATCAGAATATGCACATCACTGGCATAAGCAAAGTTATCCTTATTATCGGTTGCTTTATCATTCTTGAATTGGATGCCTGCGGTACAGTGAGTTTCCGTACAGAGTATCTGCGAACTGATTTAAGCCCTACTGGTTCCATAAACAGTATGTATGACTTGGTACATAATAAGGAATACATTGCCAAAAGTCAGCCAGCCGGTCTACTCAGCGTTAGAGTAGATGGGACTGTGAAAGAGCCGACAGAGATGATTTACTCCAAAAGTGAGAATTTTTTGACGCTGGTTTATGGCCAGACTGGCCTCACCGCTAAGATTCGAGTTGCGCAAGAAAGGACGCACATAAGTTTCGAGTTAATTTCTGTCAAACCTATGAGAAGAGTGGAACTGGTTAGGTGGGGGCCCTATCCGACAACAATCGATAAGACGGTGGGTGAGACGGTGGGAGTTGTGCGTGACGGACACTATGCCATCGGAATACAAACGCTTAACGTGAAGACATTGGGTGGGGAGCCCAAGTACGATGACGACAGAGATATTGGCCGAGGTTCCACAGCTCTAACCAAAGAATTTGGCAGCATTTTACAAGCTTACACTCGTGATCGCAGCAAGGTACGCATGGGTACCGTATGGGGATACGAGAATGTGAAAATACCTACTTACAATGACGGGGGAGTAGTAGGTTCAAAGATTGCCTTGTTCGGATGTCCCGAAGAGCTAACGTTGGAGACGATTGGTAAGATTGAGGTGGCTGAGGGACTACCGCACCCCATGCTCGATGGTATATGGGCAAAGATATCTCCTACTGCCACCGCTTCATATTTGATCATGAATTTCAATGAAAAAAACATTGATGAGGCACTAAAGTATACAAAAAAGGCTGGTTTGCGCTATCTATATCATGGGGGACCGTTTGAGACGTGGGGTCACTTCAAGTTGAAGCCCAATGATTTTCCCGATGGCATTGAAAGCTTGAAGCGTTGCGTGGAAAAGGCCAGGAGAGTTGATGTTCGGCTGGGAGTACATACGCTCTCGAATTTCATTACGAACAATGATCCTTATGTTACACCGGTGCCAGATAAGCGGCTGGCGCAAATCGGAAATAGTGTACTGATTGCAGCTATCGACAAAAAAACAACGGAAATCCAGGTTGCTAGCCCAAATTACTTCAGCGAAAAACAGCGTAACTGGCTACACACGATTGTCATTGACACTGAATTGATCCGCTATGGTTCACTTTCTGAGCAGGTACCATGGAAACTGTTGGACTGTCGACGAGGGGCATTTGGTACCAAAGCGGTATCTCATGAGGCTGGCACCGAGGTCGGAAAATTGCTGGATCATCCATATAAGGTTTTCTTTTCCAACATGTTAATGCAGCACGAGATAGCCATGAAAATAGCAGACCTGTTCAACCAGACGGACCTTAAACAGATATCCTTCGACGGGCTGGAGGGTTGCTACAGCAGTGGGCATGGCCAGTATGGACGGATGTTACTTATTAAAGAATGGTTCGACAACCTGATGCATACGGACATCATCAATGACGCCAGTAATCCGGGGCACTTCTCTTGGCACATATATACAAGGATGAACTGGGGCGAGCCTTGGTACGGCGGCTTTCGTGAAAGCCAGCAGAGTTACCGGGTGAAAAACCAGGCGTACTTTCAGCGGAACCTTATGCCATCAATGCTGGGATGGTTTAATATGCGGGATACGACTAGTATTGATGATATAGAATGGCTACTGGCCCGCGCCGCCGGATTCCATGCCGGTTTTGCTCTCTGTACTAGCCTGGCTGTATTACAGAAGAACGGCGCTAGCGAATCTGTCCTAGCCGCAGTGAACGAATGGGAAACGGCGCGTCATGCCCATGCGTTTTCAGATGAGCAGCGTAAACGCCTGGAAGACCCTACAGCAGAATTTCATCTAGAACCAGTCGAACACAGACAATGGAAACTTTATCCGGTTTATGTATCGCCCACTTTGAAACACGAAAGTTCGGACTTTTCGAAGGCACAGCCCATGCCAGCTAAGTGGGAATTCGATAATCCCCATAGTACGCAGCCATTGCAATTAGTGCTAAAAGTAGTCTCTACTAATGCGGATCAAAACGGTTTTGTGAGTAATCCTGCTTTTGAACTAGACCAATACCATCGAATAGCTTTTGCTGTCACAGTAAAGCCTAATCAGCATCTGGTCTGTAAAGGAACCAAACAAGGAAGGATTTATGATCGGAACTGGAACTTGTTGAAAACGGTGAATGCAGACTCGTCTATTCCCGAGGTCACAGAAGGGAAGCATGCGGTTGAATTTAATTGCGGTTTCTCAGGAGATTCTTCACTGCAGGCCTTGGTCAACTTCAAAACAATGGGTAAAGCCGAAATAATTAGAGGAAAATAACTCGTTGTGAATTCATTGGCACAATTTACTCAAATGGGCTAATTCGAAAGGGACATGTTTATAGTATCAAAAAGACTCAGATTGCGCAAGTCATTCGTCTAAAACAGCCGGTTCGTAGACGATATATCTATCTCTTATGCCTAATGAGGAGAAATGACAAATGAAGAGGAAATGTGAACTAATGACAATATTGCTAATGCTTGTGATGTTAGTTGGTTGTGTATCTGCATCGCCGGTTGATCAACTGGGCCGACCCCTGATTCGAAAGCTTGGAACGATTGACTGTGACATGGTAGAGACGACACCAATTGTGTTCAAAGGAAAAGTCTATCGTTGTGAATGGGTTCGCAAAAGCTACAAGAGTAATAAACTCGACGAGAATTATTTCCGTTTGGTTGATAGGAGTACTGGCAAGTCTACACCACCGTTTGCCCTAGGGTATGTCTTTGCCAGTGCATTTGTAGATGGCAATACCATCTATGTTACGGGCACAAGCACCGAGGGAGACTGGACCGGTCAGCAAGTGGAAATATTCGCTTCGAAAGACCTTAAGAAATGGCAGAATTGGACGGCTCTGGATTTAAACGGTTTTGGAATCTGCAATACTTCGATTTGCAAAGCCGATGACCGATACGTCATGATGTTTGAAATACACAAGCCCAAAGAGCAG
>CAZIAN010000374.1:0-5332 GCA_964537355.1 uncultured Pirellulales bacterium
AAACTTGAATCCGCAGGCTATCTGAAAGTCAAAAGGTCCTTCAAAGGAAAAATCCGGAATACCAGCTACCAACTTACGCAAAAAGGCTCCAAAGCTTTGGCTCAATATTGGGAAAATCTCGATGCCGTTCGGCGATTAGGCCAATCGTGATGAATGCTAAATTCCTCTAATGGAAACGAGTGGTCTTTGGTCTCACTCATCACAGACGTGCGGTTTTCTGACCTTTGACTTCTGTTTATTGTCCCGCTATTGCATCATCAACAGCTTTTTTAACTGCGGCGACAGCGGCCGACTGGGGCATCTTGACATAAGCCGTATCGAGGGCCTGCTGTGCCGGGCCGAGCCTGCCCATCCGGTAATAGATATAGCCTAAGAGAAATTCTAATTTGCCGGAGCCGCTCCGAAGCAGCCATTCTCTGATATCGGCAATCCTGCTGTCGATAATATGCTGCCCGCCCATTATGGCCGCAAGGTCAATCTTGGTCTTTAAATATTCCGGATTAGCCTCGATAGCTCTGGAAAGAAACAACGCACTGCTCATATATTCACCCGCGGCCAGCAGCGCATGCCCTCTGCCCGCAAGGCATAGCGGCTCATCCGGCTTATATATAGACGCCAGCTCGAATGAATCCGCGGCCGCGTAGTATCTTCCGTTTCTTAAATGGTCTTGCGCCTCTTGAAAATGATCATCGAACTTGCTTATTGAAAAGGTGTCCGGATTTGTCTGTGAACCCCTGATGCTTTTTGCTTTGGCCGACAAGTCGGCCTGTGAGAACCCTTTCAGAGCATCCAGGCTGCCTATGGCAGACTCGGCCCGATTAAAAGAACTTTCTCCCCGGCTAAGTCCTCCGGAACTAAGACCAATATCAGTTCTTGCCTCCTTACTTGTGCCCCCGGTCTCCTGACTCTCTTTCTTATCGACGGAATTTATTAAATCTTCGAGTTGACGTTTTACCTGCTCGATAATGTCTGAGGTAAGTATATCGTGTTGACTCTGTACTTCTTTGTCAGGCTCTGTGTATAAGGCCCCGTCTGTTTGTAAAAGCCCGCTTGTATCTTGCCGCTGTCCGGCCTCATCTGGAAACGCCATAGCATTGGCCTGTGCGTATGCCTCTGCAAGCGTCGTTTTGGCTTCAGGCATGTCCCTGCCAAAGTCCGGCACTGCCGTCCGTGTTCTTTCAGTTGTCCGGTCCTGGCCGAACAGCTCTAAAGAACTAAACTTTTCTATCGAACTTTGTTTATTTTCCAGACCCGCCGCGAGCCCCGTATCAAAGGATATACCGTCCTCTTGTTTTCCGCTTTCTGTCTCTGGATTCTGTTTCCGATACCTCTCAACCATCAACTGTTGGTCTTTGGCCGATACGTTTGACTTCGCTTGTTGCGTAAGCAGTTGAAGTTCCCGTATGCTATTTACTATTCGAGGTTCAACCGGAATACTGTCCTGCGTTTGTGTCCCCTGCAACCATACTTCGGAGGCGGAGGTATTTCCATCTGGCAAGTTTTGCCTCTGCGAATCGGATACATATGTTCCCGTTGTAAAGCCGCTCTGCATCCTGCGGTCATTAAGCCTCGCTCCCGCCTGCCCGAACACCCCGGAATAGCCCGGCCTTGTAGTAGCCACTGTCCGGCTTTGTAAATAATATGGCTGGACGCCGTATCTGTTGGCCGAAGACCCAATGTCTTCCACCCCCGCCGAATCACGCAAAAATGAGCTAAGCGACGACGAACCGAGGTCCCCCCGAAAGCTCGTGGTCGAACCATACGGCACAGTGTCGCGAAAATGCATCCCCCGCCGGACATTGCCTGTAATCAAAAGATTGCCGTCCACATCAGGTGCCTGGGGATTGCTGAACTGGCCGCTTTGATAACTGCTTGGTGGAACCGTGCTGTAACCGGCCGGATTAAATATCGCGGGATTTTCTATCGGCTGGCTTACTGATGAACCAAGCGCAACAAACACTCCTGCTGCGATAAGCGTCCGCACCCTGATAAATAGCCGGCTCTTCATACTATTAAATGCCTTTCTGTCCGCAATTATATTCACAATCACCCAATCAACCATTTTCGACGGTTGGATTCTTTTTGTATTTCGGCTTCTCGGCCCACCTGAGTTTAGTAGCTAATGTGTCCCATTGGCTCCGAAGAGGATTATTGACAATCAGAAAATCGCAGCTTTGCCGCTCAACCCTGACAACGTCATCAATTGAAAGCTTCAGCGAAATCTGCCCGTCGATGGAGATAGTCGTCCCTTCGTTGACCCGTATCCCCACAACCTCGATTTTGCTCTCGGCATTGATAACGATTGGCCGAAAGCTCAGCGAATGAGGACATATCGGCGTAATAACTATCGCTTCCATGTTAGATGAAACTATAGGTCCACCGGCCGAGAGATTATAGGCCGTTGAGCCTGTCGGCGTGGAAATGATCAATCCGTCACTAACGCAGCTCGCCAATGGCTGACCATCAACTAACATCTTTAGCTCGACCATTCTATATGGTGGCCCGGATGTGATAAAAACATCGTTGATGGCTGATGAGCGGAATTTCTCGCTCTGCTTGCCGCCCTCATTACTGAAAACCCTGCAGCTAAGCATCATCTGCCTGTCTATCGGGGTGTCGCCTTTCGCTAAGCGGGGAAAAAAGTCCTTGAGTTCCTCAACGCTGAATTCCGCTAAAAAGCCGAGCTTGCCGACGTTAACGCCTATCACAGGAACACCCGCTTCGCTTACGCCTCTTGCCGTTGAAATGATACTCCCGTCACCGCCGAAAACTACCGCGTAGTCACATTCTTTGAAAATCTTCGCGCTGCACTCGTCAACGCTGCAATTCGCCACTATCTCGGCCTTGCCCTTTGCGAAGCCGGCGAATTCCTCAATCGCCTCACTGACTCCTTCTTTTCGCGGGTCGCCGAAAATTACTAATTTGGGCAGAGATTTCATGTCCGGTAATCTCGTCATCCATACAATGAAAATCCGAATATCGGACTAAATTCGACATTCAAACATTCACAATCCCGGGTTTTGATTTTTGTGTCTTGGCCGATTTTGCCTGCTTTATACTTCGTATTTCGATCTTCGGTTTTCGCACACTAAGCATTTCTTTAACGGTCTCTACTATTTTATCGGCATTTATCCCCGCTTCCATAAGTTGGTGCTTCCTGGAATCGTGTCCTATAAACCTACCCGGCGCTCCAAGCATTCGTATAGCCTTTATCGAACGGTTTTTAGCCGCCGCCAATTCGAGTACCGCCGAGCCGAACCCACAGGCCACTGCGTGGTCCTCCACCGTGACTACAACCTTCCCCTTATCCAATCCAGAGACAATCTTTTCATCAACAGGCCCTGCAAATCGTCCGTTAATCACGTCGGCCGCGATACCGTCTTCAGATAACATCTCAGCCGCCTTCAGCGCCTCTGTCAACATACTGCCGTAGCTTACAATCACGGCTGCGGATTTCTTTGACCTTTTCACTAACACGCTTTTGCCCAGAACGAACGGCTTTGCACAGGCCGCCCGGACATACTTCTGCTCCGGCACAAAATCCTTCGGATATCTGATAACGACCGGCTGATTCTGACTCAGCGCGAATTCCAGCGCCCCCTTCATTTCGATATCATTCGCAGGCGCCGTCAGCACCATATTCGGTATCAGTCTTAAAAATCCGATATCCATAAGCCCGTGATGAGTCGGCCCGTCCGAGCCGACCAGGCCGGCCCTGTCGATACAAAATACTACCGGCAGGCCCTGCAGAGCCACCTCCTGGAATATCTGGTCGAAGCCGCGCTGCAGAAAGGTCGAGTAAATACATACTACCGGCCGTAAACCGCTCCTCGCCAGACCCGCCGCAATATCAACCGCCGCGCTTTCAGCTATACCAACATCATAAAACCTGTTCGCGAATTTCTTGCTGAATTCGACCAACCCCGTCCCGTCGCACATTGCTGAGGTGATAGCTACAATCCTGTTGTCCTTTTGAGCTAATTCTGTCAGATGCTCGCCGAGCACTCCGGTAAAACTCCGCTTGCTCGCGTCCTTCTCCGATTTAACGGCATCACCGTTCATCTTGAACGGCCCGGTCGAATGAAATTTGCTCGGCCCCAGGTCGGCCGGCTCAAAGCCTTTGCCCTTTTTCGTATAAACATGCAGAAGTGCTGGATGATTCATATCCGCCAGCGCCTCGAACAACTGTATAAGAGAGTCGATATCATGCCCGTCAACGGGCCCGAAATACGGAATATTCAGGCTCTCGAACATCTGGCTGGCTGGCAGTGCCATCCTGATACCTTTCTTAAGTCTCTCAATCGCCTCCTCGACACTCTTGCCGATGACCGGCATGTGATCTAAGATGTTTTTGGTCGTCCTGCGCAAATCATCGTAGGTGTGGCTCAGCCGGATCTTTGAAAAATACTTTGCCATCGCCCCGACGGTAACATCTATCGCCATCGAGTTGTCGTTGAGCACGATGAGCAATTGCCGCTTGACTAAGCCGAGATTATTGAGCGCCTCAAAGGAAGCCCCGTTGACGATACTGGCGTCACCGACAACCGCTACGACCCTGTCGTCCTTGTCCTGCTGTTTCTGTCCCAGCGCCATCCCGATTGCCGTTGCTATCGATGTTCCCGCGTGTCCGACCGCGAACTGGTCATATTCACTCTCGGCCGGATTGGGAAAGCCGCTTATCCCCTCGGCCCGTCGAAGGTCCTTGAACTTTTCTTTCCTGCCCGTGATTATTTTATGCGCATAGCATTGGTGCCCGACGTCCCACAGCAGCTTATCATGTTTGAAATCGAACACGTAATGCATCGCCAATGTCAGTTCCACCACGCCCAGGTTGCTCGCCAGATGACCGCCCGTCTTACTCACCGAGCCGAGAATAAACCGACGTATCTCCTCGGCCAGCTTCTTAAGCTCGGGTATCGACAGATTCTTTACGTCCGCCGGGCTGCTGACCTCGTTTAGAAATTCCTGCTTTTTGTCCCATTGATGCATAGTATCATTCTGCCCTTTTCAATCGGGTTTCCAGCGGTGTAATAATTCACCCGCTACGTGTTCTCTTATGGCTCTATCCTTGACCATCGATACTCATCGAGGATAATTGCAGTCTATCGTGCCGGTAACGACGATGAAAACTCAGCATTTTTCAAGAATATCTTAAGCTGTGTTAGTCTAACATCTTAACCCGAAAATTACCATTAAAAAAAACACTATTACTTACCGGATACGTTCACGCCGTCAGAAGTGCACTTTTATCTCATGAGACTTCACTCTTCGGCCTGCCGAAGGGCCTGCCCTGCCTGCTCTGAGCTTGTCGAGGGGGGCTTTATAGAAGGAG
>CAZIAN010000375.1:0-5328 GCA_964537355.1 uncultured Pirellulales bacterium
AAAACCGGTTAAGCGCTTTATCAACCTGTAATAACGCCAGATGTGACTGAAAGCCTTGTATATCATTACGGCCTTGCCGACGGTAGCCTCCAGCAGCTCGCAACCCGCCTCAGCCATTTTAGGACCGCCCACACCGACAAACTCAATGTCATAACCGCTATCCTTCAAAGCAGTTATCAGGCCCGCACAATGGGCGTCAGCGCTTGGTTCGGCGGCGCTGATAAAAATGCGATATTTTTTATTTTTGTCCGGCATAGGCGTATTTGTTTAACAAGATTCGGCCAAAACATCAACCAGATAATAAATTTCGTATCCGGTATTTAATATATCGAATATAGTATGTCGAATTAAAGATATCGAGTTGAGAATAAAGAAATGCTTGAATTTATTACAGACAGGGACATATACGAAAAAGTGATTTGCGGACGAATCGGTAAAGCCCGCAGGTTCGTCTGGATAGCAACATCCGACTTAAAAGACCTTTATGTGGAAAAGCAGGATAGGATGGTGCCTTTTCTCGAAATTTTGTCCGATCTGGTCAAACAAAACGTTGAAATAAGACTCCTGCACGCCAAAGAGCCGGGGCCGGCCTTTCGAGAGGATTTCGATAAATACCCGAACCTGATAGATGGGATGGAACGAATCTTATGCCCGAGAGTTCACCTTAAAACCGTTATCATCGACGGCGGATTCGCTTACAGCGGCAGTGCCAATCTTACCGGCGCGGGTATGGGGGCCAAGAGCAAACACAAAAGGAATTTCGAGGCCGGCTTTATCACTGATGATCAAACAATAGTCGGTAAAGTTATGGAGCAGTTTGATAATATCTGGAGGGGAACTCATTGTAGAGCATGCAAACGGAAGCAATTTTGCGCAGACTATAAAGACATTTTGGTTTGATGGAACGCTTTTTCAATTAAGGATTGATTAACAGGGGTTTATACTTTTCGATATGTTGAAGAAGATATTGGATTTTTATACGAAGTATTTTGCGGTGTGGGTAGTTGCCTTTGGGGTTGTGGCGTATTTTTGGCCTCAACTGTTTTTGACGATTGAAGAGAAGATGGCCTGGTTCTTCGCCGTAACTATCGAACGCATTTTGCCGCGCGTTCTTCGACTGGGAAAGGGAATGAACTGGTTCTTCGCCCTTACGATGTTCGGCATAGGGGCGGTCCTTCAAATCGAGGATTTCAAACGAATCGCAAAAAGACCGGCCATCGTATTAATCGGCTCGGCGGCGCAGTTCAGTATTATGCCGTTGGGATCATTCGCGCTCGCAAAGCTATTTGGTTTGCCGCCTGAAATTGCAGTTGGATTAATACTGACCGGCTCGGCGCCGGGAGCGATGGCCAGTAATGTGATGAGTTATATCGCCAAAGCGGATACGGCGTATTCGGTTTCGCTGACAACCGTATCGACGCTGTTGTGTCCGCTATTGACGCCGGGCTTAACTTTCCTTTTGGCAGGGTCGAGCCTGGAAATTCCTTTCTGGGATATGGTATTAAGTGTTGTCAAAATGGTCATACTGCCTTTGTTCATAGGATTTGGGGTAAGGCATTACTTAAAAGAAAAAATAGAAAAAGTCCTGCCGATATTTCCGGCAATATCGGTTACATTTATCATTTTTATCTGCTCGATGGTAATAGCACTTAACAAGAACCGCCTGGGACAGGTGACGGGTCTTGTTTTGATAACGGCGGTGATACTTAATCTTTACGGGATGTTATGCGGCTACGGCATAGGCTCTGCTTTTCGGATGGAGCTTCGTCGGAGACGGACTTTATCGATCGAGATTGGGATGCAGAACGCCGGCTTAGGGACGGTTTTAGCACTGGAACATTTCGGCGAACAAGCGGCGATACCGGCGGCGATTTTCGTTTTTATATGCATTATCACAGCGTCTGTAATGGCGGAAATCTGGCAGAAACAACCTGTAAAAACAGAAGTGGCGGCAGAATAAATATTATAAATTAGTGGAAGAATATTGTATTATGCCGATATAAAGGCTATAATTCGCTTTTAGTTTCGGCACAAGCAAGTTCGATGGGCAGCCCAGTTCGGCTGCCTTTAAGTTTGTCTGTAAGAAGATTTTGAGGAGTTTTAAGCTATGGGTTGTAATCTGGCAATCGCAGGTGTGACCGGTGCGGTCGGTCAGGAATTTTTGAAAATCCTGGAAGAGCGGGATTTTCCGTTTGATTCTTTAAAAATGTTGGCATCCAGCCGGTCGGCCGGTAAGAAAATCGAATTCAAAGGAAAAAAATATACCGTTGAAGAATTAACAAAGAAGAGCTTTAACCGTATTGATATTGCTTTGTTTAGTGCCGGTGCCTCGCGAAGCAAAGAGTTCGGACCTGCGGCGGTTGAAGCCGGTGCGGTCGTTGTGGATAACTCCTCGGCGTTCAGGATGGACCCGGATGTTCCTTTGGTTATTCCTGAAATAAACCCGCAGGCAATTAAGGAGAATAAAGGCATAATCGCCAATCCGAACTGCTCGACAATAATCGGTATTGTGCCGGTCTGGCCGCTGCATAAAGCAAATCCAGTCAAACGAATGGTCGTGAGCACATACCAGGCCGCCAGTGGAGCGGGACATTCGGCGATGGTCGAGCTGCAGGAGCAAACGCAGGAAATCCTCGACGGGAAAGAGCCGACCTGTAAAGCGTTCCCGTACCAAATAGCGTTTAATTGCTTCAGCCATAACGCACCGCTTGCACCGAATGGATACAACCAGGAAGAGGTGAAAATGGTCTATGAGACCAGGAAGATTTTTGACTGCGCGGAGATTGCAATTACCTGTACCTGTATTCGTATCCCGGTATTACGCGCGCACTGTGAGAGTATCAATCTTGAATTCACCGAGGCGATTACACCGGACCAGGTAAGGGACCTTTTGAGTACGGCGCCTGGCGTCTCATTATTAGATGACCGTGAAAACAACCGTTTCCCGATGCCAATCGACGCCTCCGGCAAAGATGATATCCTCGTCGGCAGAATCAGACAGGATGAGTCCATACCTGAGAATCGCGGTATAAATATCTGGGTCGCCGGCGACCAGTTACGAAAAGGTGCGGCTCTCAACGCTATCCAGATTGCAGAAAAGTTGCTCTAATCGGTAATAATGGCCGTTCGCAATATAAAACTGACAATTGCCTACGACGGCACCGAATATCACGGCTGGCAAATTCAGCCGGGACTAAGAACAATCCAGGGAGTGATTACAGAAGCAATACAGGACCTGCTTGGCTCTGAGGTAAGATTGTTCGGAGCGAGCAGAACCGATGCCGGCGTAAGCGCTTTGGGGCAGGTTGGTCTGATTCAAATCGATTCGCCAATACCAACGGAAAATCTGGCCAGGGCAATCACGGGCAGACTTCCCACAGATATTGCGGTTACCGAAGCTGTGGAAGTCCCGCAGGGCTTTGATTTGATGGGCTCGGTAACAAACAAATTATACCGCTATACAATCTTTACAGGACAGGTGCGGCCGGTGCTGAAAATCAGACACTGCTGGCATCTGCACACCAAACTCGATATTACAGCTATGGCTGAAGCGGGGAAACTTCTTGTCGGCAAAAAAGATTTCAAATCCTTCGCATCCGCAGCGGATAAAAGAGAAAGCTCCGTGCGAACAATCTTTCGCTGTGATGTGAGCAATAATAAACAGGAAAAAGACTGGATATATGTTGATGTAGAGGGGGACGGCTTTTTGTATAATATGGTCAGGAATATCGTCGGTACCCTGGTCGATGTGGGCACCGGCAGATGGAGACCTGAAAAGATTGATGAGATTCTCGAAGCAAAAGACCGTACCGCAGCAGGACAGCTCGCCCCACCGCAGGGATTGTGCCTGATGTGGATTAAACACTAACAAAGTAATTACTTAATTATTACAGACAATTAAAATGTCCTCAAAAAAATTACCTATCAGAAAGATTGGAGGATCCGGGCGGGCTCATTTAAAATTAGAGGGAAGTGTTTTGATATACAACGAGAAGCATTGGTGCTATGAGACAACCTTGTTGATTCCCATAGAAACGATTGAAATGTCGGAGTGTTCTCGATTTTACAGGGATTTAGCAACTCTGGCTGTCGTTGTGCCCATAATAGCAATAATATTTAGTATTGTTATGTATTTAGCTGTACTAAGACGTGATGATGATTTGAGCGAAACACTTACTATTTTGTTCGGGACAATGCTTTTAGTAATTATACTTCTTGAAATTGGACTATTATTTGGCCTATTAATGAATTTCTTATTCACGAAAAAAACAATCTGCCTCTCGACAGGCAAAAGCGGAGTAAAGATTGAATTCTGGAAGCAAAGAAAAATTGTGGAAAGAATTGATGATTTGTTGCACCAGATCAAAGAGCAACAGGCTTTAGTAAAAGAAACTCAAACTCATCATTCAGAAGATATTTACGAGATTAGCGATGTAAATCAAATGCGTCGTTTAATTCCGATATCTTATTTGTTTTGTCTGCCTGCTGTGATTCTACAAAAACCTTTTTTATTGCTTTTAGCGCTGATTCCAATGGCTCTATACATTTGGAATAATGTAATAAAATTAAGACAGCATCCAAAAGAATTCAGGCAGGCTCTTGCAAGCTATCAACGTAAAGATTGGGAAACAGCAATAGAACATTTGAAAAAGCTACTTGAATATTCCCCAGAATACATACCCGCTATGTTTATGTTGGCAGAGACATACGTTCGTGCTGAACAGTTCGATAAAGCAATAAGTATTACAGCTCAGATCCCTGAGGAGTATCTCGATGAGCGAAATTCTCTTCATCTTAAAATATGGAAATTTAAACGAGTACATCTAAGGCGAAAAGAAGGCAAACATAGAAATGATAAGTGTGAATTTCAATAATAAATTTTTATAATTCTAATCTTTAATCCAACTTTTTTAATATTATGAATTCGTATTTAGAAATTTGGGATTTTTAATTGAAAATCGTTCACATTATAACTCGGCTGATATTAGGCGGGGCGCAGGAGAATACGCTTATAACCTGTAAGCTCTTAGCAGAAAGAGGGCATGATGTCACACTGATTACCGGGCCTGCTATAGGGCCGGAGGGCGAGCTTTTTAATCAGACCAAGCAACAGAATTATGATGTTATAGTTGTCGATAAGCTTCGCCGAGCGATAAATCCGTTTAACGATACTATCAGTTACTTCCAGATAAAGAAATTACTTAACAAATTACGGCCGGACATTGTTCACACTCATTCAGCAAAGGCGGGGATATTAGGCAGGTTTTCCGGCTATAGCTTAAAAGGAAAATGGGCAGATAACCTGCCGGCGGTGGTACATGCAATACA
>CAZIAN010000376.1:0-5322 GCA_964537355.1 uncultured Pirellulales bacterium
CCGGGTTATTGCTGCTGATTTACAGGAAGGTATGCTTGAGAAACTAAGAGAGAAGATTAAAGGAACAGAACTCGAGGGACGTATCAGGCTGCATAAGTGCGATGAGGACAAAACAGGCGTGTCAGAAAATGTTGATTTTGTTCTATTATTCTATGTGGTTCATGAGGTGCCGAATAAGAAAAAGTTTTTTAATGAGATAGTAAACATACTCAAACCGAACGGACAAATTTTCATAATAGAGCCGCCATTTCATGTTTCAAAGACGGCGTTCGAAGAAACTGTCAGAGAAGCCCGAGAGGCCGGATTGACAGAAGTTGAAAGACCTCAAGTGTTTCTTAGCAAGACGGCGATATTGAAAAAGAGCTAAGAATTTTAGATTTTTTTATTGTATTCGGCGTCTGTGTGCCCAGGTTACTAAGCCTGCGCCGAGGAGGCCGAGAAAAACGGCTGGAGGAGCAGGTATGACGTGGTTGCCTTCTGATTGAGTAAATGTGAATTGTGTGACAAGGCCATTTCCACCATAGTATGGAGTAGTGAGGCTATCGACGCCGTCCGTGTCTGGATTAGTGGTCCATGCTCTCCAGATTTCAGGGGAAACTTGGAAGATGGCGTCGAATATCGGTAGGATTGTTTTGTCATCCTGGCCGGAGTAGTTGCGAATATCCATCAGGAGATTGCCACCGGCAGGGTCGTAAATAAACGGCGTGTCCAGATCGATGAAGATGTCGAAGTCCTTTGGGCCGCCCACGGGGCCGGTGACGGCGCTTGAGAGGGTCAAGGACCCGCTCTTGACGACCATATCATTACTACCGATGTTGTCGGCAAAGACTCCCGTTAGTGAGGCGAGTGCCGTCGGTGTAGTGGACAGGTTGATTTGGATATTGGAGATGGTCGTTGTAAAGGCGCTACCATATACGGAGTCCGGCCGGAACGAGATGCGGCTGATTGTCAGCGGAGCAGTATAGCCTGAAAAAAGCGAGGCATCATAAGCCTGCTGGTATCGCTGTGAAATCAACGGATTTTGGTTGAGGGGATCAGTGCTGTCCATGCCAAAGGGATAGAAGTTTGCTGATCCGCCCTCAACAGCGGCTTGGGCGCCCGGTGCTACAATGAAATCAGCAAAGACAAATTGCGTTTGGCAGAGAAAAAAAGCCAATACCAGTAACAATGCGGTTCTTTTCATAACGTGTCTCCTTCAATCTTTTTTTCGGATGGGCTCTGTGTTTTTTGAGAGCCACAAAAAAGCCATAGTATGATATTATCATAGTTTACAGTGGATGTCAATACCCATGTGACATTTTTAAAAAAAAGTTACCCCAGTCCTTGGCTAAAGTTCATCCTTGTATATTGAAATACGGGTAATATACTCGCAATAGTTTTAAGAGATAAAGCTGGGCTTGTTTTGGGTGCTACACCAGAACATAAGTTTGAAGGCGGAAAAGGCCATATTGCTTTTAGGGTTGACTTGGGAACAAATCCGGATAAAATGCGTAGCTTGCCTCGTAATGAGTATTGAGGATGTGGTAAGGCCCCATTAGATAGCAAAGACATATCTAAGGGATTAAGTGTATCTCGAAAGGGATTTTTTTTGATAAACAGAAAGTAAAGTAAGGAGAATACAGTTGGGTTATAACTGCGTTGTACTGATTAAGCAGGTTCCGGATACCAAGAGGATTACGGGCGATGTGATGAACGACGACGGGACGGTAAAGCGGTCGGCCCTTCCGGCCATTTTCAATCCGGAAGACCTTAATGCGCTGGAACTGGCTTTGGAGATAAAGGACCAATTCGGCGGGCATATAACGGTTATTGCGATGGGGCTGCCGGCGGCAAGCGCGGTTCTTCGCGATTCGCTTTTTCGCGGGGCGGACGAGGCGATTTTGGTAACGGACCGGCGATGCGCGGCAAGCGATACATTAGCGACGAGCTATATCCTTAGCTGCGCGGTGAAGAAATTAGATTATGATATCGTTCTTTGCGGGCGGCAGGCGATTGACGGCGATACGGCCCAGGTCGGGCCGCAGTTGGCGGAGAAATTGGGCGTTACGCAAATTACATACGTCGAGGAATTGATTGGGCTCGACGGCAGGACGATAACGGCGCAGCGCAATATCGGTAACGGCTGGCAGCAGGTCAAGGCGGAGCTGCCGGTGCTGGTTACCGTAATGGGTGACGCGAATGAGCCGAGAGTTGCGGCGGCAAAGATGATGATGAAGTATAAAAAGGCACTTACGCCGATGGAGGTAGCGGGGAAAATCAAGGCGGAGAATCCGGAGGCCGGAGAGGCGGATATTAAGGAGCTGGCGGAACATAAATGCAGCAAATTAGTAGAGAATGGTTTGTTGATTAAGCAATGGGACCTGGATTTTCTTGAGGCGGATTTGAACTGGTGCGGGCAAAGCGGCTCGCCGACAAAAGTGCATCGGATTCAGAGCGTTGTTTTAGCGGCGAAGGAAAGTAAGGAAGTTGAGCCGAACGCCAAGGGAATATCGGATATGATACACGAATTGATTGAAGAGAAGACGATAGCGTAAGAGGTACAAAGTACAAAATAAGAAGTCAGGAGATGGACGACAGGAGATATAAAACGGATATTACGAGAGAAAAGATATGATAGAAGTGAACAGAAAAGGTGAGGTTTGGGTATTTGCCGAGCAGCATAACGGGCAGTTAGAGGATACGCCGATAGAATTGATGAGCAAGGCGCGGCATTTAGCTGATATTTTAGGTGTGCAATTGGCGGCGGCGGTATTAGGCGACAACGTTAAAGAGCTTGCCGGCAAGATGATACACTATGGGGCGGACAAGGTTTATCTGGTTGAGGACCCTTTGTTAGAGGCGTATCAGACGAACAGCTATGCCAAGGTGATGTACGATTTAATCCATAAGTATGAGCCGCAGATTGTTCTTTACGGGGCAACGATAGCCGGACGCGACTTGGCGCCGAGGATTGCAAGCGCAACGAAGGCGGGGCTTACGGCGGACTGTACTGACTTGCAAATAGGCGACCATGAGACGGTGAAGGACAAGAAGGTGCATAAGAACCTTTTGTTTCAGATACGGCCGGCCTTCGGGGGTAATATCGTTGCGACTATTATCAATCTCGACCGGTGGCCGCAGATGGCGACGGTCCGCGAAGGGGTGATGCCGAGCCCGGAAGAGGATATAAAACGCAGCGGGGAGATTATCGAAGAGAAGGTGGAATTGTCCCGTCAGGATTTGCCTTTGGATATTATCGACGAACATAAACGGCCGAAGAAGGTTGATTTGAAGGCGTCGAGGATAATCGTGGCCGGGGGAGCAGGGGTCGGCAGTAAGGACAACTTCAAGCTCATCTGGGACCTGGCAAATTGCCTGGGGGCGGCGCCGGCGGCGACAAGGGCTGCGGTTGATTTGGGCTTTATAGACCACGACCATCAGGTTGGGCAGACGGGGACGACGGTCAGGCCGAGCTTGTATATAGCGGTCGGTATCAGCGGAGCGATTCAGCACCAGGCGGGGATGTCGCAGAGCCAGAAGATTGTTGCTATTAACAACGATCCGGATGCGCCGATACTCAATATTGCACATTATAAGATAGTCGGAGATTTGAATGAGGTCGTGCCGATTATGATAAAATCGATCAAAGAAAAAGGGATAAAAGATTAAGAAGGCAAAGGTGGGGCAAGCCCGGCCATACATAAATTTGAAACTGATAACGAGAAACGATAATGGCAAATTTTTACAGGGACAATAACGATATACAATTTTTGTTCAGGCATATAGACCTTGGCAAACCGGCAGAGGTTTGTGAAGAGGGCTTTAAGTTCGCAAGCGAATTCGAATCCGCTCCGGCGGATGCCGAGGAGGCCGTAGTGAATTATGATATGGTGCTGGATTCACTGGGCCAGTTATGCGGTGATTTTATTGCGCCGCGTGCCGAGGACGTGGACAGACAGGGGAATATCCTTAACGAAGACGGCTCGGTAACCCGTGCCGAGGGGATAAAGGGAGCCATAGAAAAACTCGGACAGGCGGAGGTCATGGGTTTTACGCTGCCCCACCGGTTCGGCGGTTTGAACTTTCCGAATATTATCTATTCGATGGCCATCGAGATTCTTTCCCGGGCGGATGCGGCGCTTATGAATATATTCGGTTTACAGGGAATAGCCGAGACTATCAATGCTTTTGCTTCGGAAGAAATAAAACAGAAATATTTACCGGAATTTTCGGCAGGTAAGGTGACCGGGGCGATGGTGCTGACCGAGCCGGACGCGGGTTCGGACTTGCAGGCGGTGAAGCTGCGAGCGTTTGAGGACAAGGACGGGAACTGGTTTCTGCACGGGGTGAAGAGGTTCATAACCAATGGCTGCGGGGAGGTGCTTCTGGTGCTTGCGCGCAGTGAGCCGGACAGAAGCGGAGGACTGGGACTCAGTTTGTTCGTATGCACACCGGGGCCGACAGTGCATATTCGCCGGCTGGAGGACAAATTAGGTATTCACGGTTCGCCGACGTGCGAGATATTTTTCGATAATACGCCGTGTGAGATAATCGGTGAGAGGCAGCGAGGTTTGGTGACATACGTTATGAGCCTGATGAACGGGGCCCGTATCGGTATCGCGGGGCAATCGATGGGAATTGCAGAAGCAGCTTTCCGTGTTGCGAGGGATTATGCTTCGACGAGGAAACAGTTCGCAGTTGCCATCGAGAAGCTTCCTGCGGTGCGCGACCTGCTGATTGATATGAAGGTATCAATAGAAGCAGGACGGGCTCTTTTATATGAGACGTCACGGGTGGTTGATTTGGAATTAGGTTATGCAAGGCAGCTTGAAACAAATCCGCCGGAAGACAAGGCCCAGGCCAAGCAGCTCAAGAACGAATCGAGAACATACAAAAGATACGCGGGGATGCTGACACCGATGAGCAAATATTATTGTTCCGAGATGTGCAACAGCGTTACTTATGATTCGATTCAGGTATTAGGGGGCAGCGGGTATATGCGGGATTATCCCTGTGAACGTTACGCACGCGATGCGAGAATTACTACCATTTACGAAGGGACAAGCCAGTTGCAGGTGGTTGCGGCTGTTCGGGGAGTGTGCAGCGGGACAGCGGAGAAATTCTTAACCGAGCTTGCCGGTCAGGATTTCGATGAGAAGGTAAAAGATTTGCTCGAAATTCTCACCAAAGGTACAGAGCAACTGAAAGAGTCGATTGCCTATGTAAAAGAACAAGGCAACGAATATATGGACCTTTACGGCAGGGCGCTTGTTGATATAGCAATAGATTTGATTAACGGCTATCTGTTCTGCGGACAGGCCAGTACGAAAGTCGATATGCAGG
>CAZIAN010000377.1:0-5301 GCA_964537355.1 uncultured Pirellulales bacterium
TCCCAGACAAGACCTATGCGGTGCCATTGCCCATCAGTGATAACTGTTTCGGAAAGCAAAGGACCTGCAAGCTGGTCAGAGCTTTTCAATTCAGTCATCAAGTTGCCATCGGCATTCACTGCCAGCCAGTCGGCCACGCCCATTTGCGACACAATGACCTGTCCTGGCGTATCTCCCTTGACCCAGGCGAAAATGCTAAAGGGACCATCTGCCGGATTGAGAATTGGGCCAGTGACGGCATAACCGTCGACACCGTTCAACTGAAGCGCACCATCTATTTGTCCACCATCAGGCTGCCATGCAGCGCCACCGATAACAAACGCATCGTTGTCGCCGACACTATCAGCAGCGAACATACCCTCTGCCTCGTCCAATGCCCAGTGCGCTATTAATGTACGGTCTATTGGTTCTATATACTCTATAAGGACCTCAAGATCCTGAACGTCAACGATGCCATCGCCCCAAGGCATTGGGCCGATATCACACAAGGAGTAGTTTTCACCCCAGTGGTCAATCATTATAGCTAAGTCACCAACATCTACATTTCCGTCGCCATTGAAGTCAACGATGGGGATGATTGGCGCCTGCCATATGTCCTCGCCACCGACTCCGCCGGACCGGTTGGACGAAAAGTAGAGGATAGAACCATCAGGCAAGATGGTTGCAGCAACATCAACAACCGAAGTGTTGATCGCTGGCCCAAGATTGACCGGTATGCCCCAGTCATCGTTTATCGTTGGCCGCGTCATCATATATAGGTCATAATTACCGAACCCGCCCGGCCGATTGGATTCAAAGAACAGTGAAAGGCCGTTGGACGATATGCGCGGGAAACCGTCGTGAGACGAACTGTTGACAGTTGGCCCCAGATTCACCGGTTCACCCCAAGCGTCGTTTGTCGTTGGTCGGGTTGACATATATATGTCGCCAGGACCCTGAGGAGGTGGTTTCTGGTAGAAGTACAGTACCAGGCCATCGCAAGATATGGACGTAGCGATATCATCCTGCGAAGTATTGATCGTCGGCCCCAGATTCGAGGGTTCGCCCCAAGGGTCGGAGACCGTTGCCCGCGTCGCTACCCAGATGTCGAGGCTACCGTATCCACCAGCTCGATTGAGGGACGTAAAGTAGAGCGACAGTCCGTCAGTCGAGATTATCGGTGAAACTTCTAACCCCGGGCTGTTGACAGGTGGGCCAAGTTTCACCGGCGTACCCCAAGCGTCATCTGTCGTTGGTCGCCTTGACACGTATATGTCGTCTTTCATAGGCCCACTTCGGTTTGTGTCAAAGTACATCTCCAGGCCATCAGATGAGAAGCTGCCAGGGAAGTCCCCTTGAGGGCTATTGATGGTTGGCCCGAGATTGACCGGAGTGCCGAAGGTGAAATCTGCCTTCGCATTCCCACAACTGGCGATAAAAAAGGCTGCCACTATTATCAGGTACTTTTTTGGATTTGTTTTAATGCCCATTTTTGGTCTCCTTAAATTTTTTAGTTTCTATTTACCTTCTTTTACCTGGCTTTTCGGCCTTGCCGGTTCTACTCTTATCAACGGAAAAACTGGAGCAAACGAAGGATTTTGTTGCAATTTTCTTCAAAAATTAGTAAAATTCGTAAATATCTTTGATTCCTGGAGGTCAGCGAGGACTTATGTGTACTTTCAGCCACAAGACCCGGCATTTAGTTGTTCTGGCCAAGGAAGGCGATAAATCTGCTCTAAACCAGCTTTACATGGTTTACGGCGAGCGGGTACGGCGAATATTACGGCTTCGTATGAGCAAGGAGCTTCGTCCCAAACTGGACTCGATGGATTTGGTCCAGGATGCTCTTCTTTCCGCCTTGGGGGGGTATGGGAGACTTCACGTATAAGAACGAGGGGGATTTTCTGCGGTGGTTATCGAAAATAGCTCAAAACGCACTCCGCGATAATTTAGACAAACTGCACGCAGCCAAGCGTAATATTCGCAGAGAAGTTCGACTTGACCACTATCGACCAGCTACCGGGGCTGGATTTGTCGGAACTCCCAGAGCCATCGAGGCCACCACGCCGAGTGTAATTATGTCCAAAAGGGAAGACTTAGATAAGCTTGAGAAAGCAATAGATGAATTGAAACCTGAGTACAGGGAAGTGATTGTCCTGACTAAAATCGAGGGACTTTCGTATAGAGAGATAGGGAACAGGTTAAGTAAGAGTCCCGATGCGGTAAGAATGCTGGTGCCGAGTGCGATGGCGGAGCTAACGACTGTTTTCATGAGGATCTGATGGCAGGGGCGATTGACGACAATCAGAAAGGCATTATTAAAGAGGCTGTGCGGCAATTTGTCGATGCACAATTGCGGGGCGAAGAGCTTGATACAGACGAATTTGTGAAGAAATACCCTGGCTTGGATAGTAAGATTAGAAAGGGTATCACAGAGCTGCAGAAAATCGATGCTTTGTTCGATTCTCTTGTCCAGACCGATGAAAGCGACTTTGAAGAGGCAGCTCCTGAACGCGATCTTGTCGGCCGGAAACTCGGGCACCTTGAAATCCGCGAAATGATTGGTCGAGGGGGCATGGGAGTGGTCTATCTGGCTCGTGATACTAAGCTCAAGCGTTTTGTGGCTATCAAAAGTATGCCGGCTGAATTGCAGGCCGACTCAACTGTTCGGACGCGTTTCAATCGTGAGGCCGAACTGTTGGCATCGTTGAATCACCCGAATATCGCTGTGATCCACGATATCATTGAAGAAGATAAGTCCGGTTATTTGATTCTCGAATATATCCCGGGTGAAACGCTCGCCGAACGCATTGCTCGCGAACCAATCAAATTGAAAGAAGTCCTTTCAATCGGCCAACAGATTGCCGAGGCCGTCTCGGTAGCTCATAAAAAGGGTGTAGTCCATCGGGACCTCAAGCCCGGCAATATCAAAATCACGCCGGAAGGAAAGGTCAAGGTACTGGACTTCGGTCTGGCCAAAACCTTCGTAAGCGAAGGTACGGATATAGAAATCACTTCCACTGAGCCCGGCCATATAATCGGCACCCCGGCTTACATGTCTCCGGAGCAGGCTCGCGGAAATCCAACCGACCACAGAACGGACATCTGGTCATTTGGCTGCATCATTTACCAAATGCTTACCAGTCACTCTCCGTTTGAGAGTGACACTACCACAGACACGCTGGCTCGCATTATAGAACGCCAGCCTGATTGGGAACTGCTGCCTCAAGAGACACCTGAAAATATACGTGTTCTTCTCCGCCACTGCTTGGAGAAGAATCAGGACGAGCGGCTTGGAAACATCGCAGATGCGGCTATAGAAATTAGGGAAACTCTAAGCAAACCTCTGATTGTACCGACTTCGAAGTTACGAAGGAAAGCGATGATAGTTGGTGCAGTGGCTATTAGCATTATTTTATTCGTAATTGCCTTGAAGTTTATTCCACAAAAGGAAATTCAATCTCCAGTAAAACAGATACGGCTGGTGGTCCTGCCGTTTGAGAATATAGGGCCTGCTGAACAGGAATGGTTCGCCGATGGCATAACTGATGAAATCACAACTCGTTTGGTGAATCTCCACGAATTGGGTGTCATTTCAAGTCAAAGTGCAATACAATATAAAAGAAGCAAAAAAAGTACCCAAGTAATAGCTGAAGAATTAAGTGTCGATTATATTTTAAAAGGTACAATTCAGGTTGAACGACCATCAGATCCGAATAGCCAGTTGAGGATAAGACTGCAACTTATAAGGACTTCTGATGACACGCATGTGTGGTCCAAAATATATGATATTCGAATGAACGAAGTTTTTCACCTGCAATCTGAAGTAGCTGAGCTGGTTGCACAGGGGCTGGACATTACACTTCTTGAACCGGAACGGAAATCACTTGCCTCGGTGCCAACAGAGAATATTGAGGCATATGAGTACTACCTGCAAGGCAACAACTATTACAATCGAAGTTATCTCGAAAGCGACTCCAGGATAGCCATTAGAATGTATGAGAAGGCGGTTGAGCTGGACTCCAATTTTGCATTAGCCTACGCCCGACTCTCAATGACTCATGGCCGTATGTATTGGTTCCCTTATGACCATAGTAAAGAACGCCTGGCTCTTGCAAAGCAAGCAGTAGACAAAGCTTTCCAACTTAATCCTGGTCTGCCTGAAGCACATGTGGCTCTGGGCTTTTACCACTATTGGGGCCACCTGGATTATGACAACGCCTTAGAGCAGTTCGCCATCGCCCGGAAAAGCCAGCCCAATAACAGTTCACTGCTGTCAGGTATCGGTTGGGTTCAAAGGCGGCAGGGAAAATTTGAGCAGGCATTGGCCAATCTCAAGAGGGCTTGCGAGACTGACCCTCTATCTGCACTGTTAATGGAACAGTTAGGTGAAACCTTTGCGCTTCTGCGCAAGTACCCGGAAGCAGAGAGCTATTTTAACAGCGCCATCTTTCAGGATCCCAATGTAACCGTACCCTATAACCATAAGGCCCATCTATACCTGCGCTGGGAAGGCAGCACTAAGAACGCGCGGACAGTCCTGGTGGAGGCGTTGGAGAAAGTTAAGTCAACAGAAACCCCCTTTATCGATTCGTTGGTTACACTTGATGTGTACGACAGGAACTATCAAAAGGCCTTGGACCGGCTCTCTTTGAAATCAGAAGATATTGATAGTGTATTCAGCTTTATCCCCAATGCTCTCCGATGCGCACAAATCTATAGATACATGGGCAACAATCAGAAGGCGAAAGAATACTTCGAGCAAGCTATAGACATTCTCAAATCCAAAATCGCCGAAGATCCAAATGATGCTCGGTTCCACAGTTCGCTCGGCATTGCCTATGCCGGCCTAGGTCGTAAGGAAGACGCCATCCGAGAGGGAAAGCGGGGTTTTGAGTTACTTCCTGTAATCAAGGATGCTTGGGAAGGTCTCTATCGGGTCGAGGCTTTAGCCCTCATATACGTGATGGTGGGCGAGTACGACCTCGCCATAGAACAGCTCGAATATCTACTTTCGATACCAGGAGAACTATCGATTCCTTTACTTCGACTTGACCCAGCCTGGGATCCCTTACGCAACCACCCCCGTTTCAAAAAGCTCATAGAGTCCGGCAAGTAACTTCTAAATAGAGTGACATACTAAGTGACTTCATATGCTTGAGCTGCATACAGATGCCCCCAAAATAGCCAATTTCTTGAGTCTTAAAATGGCAGAATCCTTCGAAAAGTCACCTCTTCCAGAAGCAAAAAAACGCCCTGATTTTCAAGTGACATTATGGTCGAGTAGACGTAATATAGCTCTCTCATTTAGGCATGCTTTGT
>CAZIAN010000378.1:0-5278 GCA_964537355.1 uncultured Pirellulales bacterium
ACATCAAATTCATCTCGTCGAGAACGAGCCATAGTGTTCGTATCGCACGCTTCAACACGGAAGCGAACGCGACGTCGAACTCAAACCCGTGTTCCTTGAGGCTTCGGCCAGCCTCGAGCGCCTCATCCTTGCCGCGGTCGGACAGGTCAACGTCCGTCCAACCGGTAAATAAGTTTTCCTCGTTCCAAATGCTTTCCCCGTGTCGCAAGAGAACCACCTGTCGGAAGTCGCATTTCGGCTTGTTCTTCATTAGGGTGTCTCCCGGCCTTTAAGTTTTGCCAATTTGGCCAAGCGGTGATACATTTCCCCTCTCGTTCTTACATCTGGCTTACTTTTTGGTTTTTTCCTTAATTCCTCTCTGTCCTCCGGTCATCGGACCCGGACTATTGCCATTGCCTTTACCTTTTCCATGGCCATCTCTCGGTCCCTTACCTTTCGGTCCAGTTCCATCTTTATTTGGCATATTAATCAGCTCCTATTCACAAATAAAGGTGCGTTATTAGTTGGATTTGACAGCCCAGGACTTCCAAGTTCGGGGTTCATAACTATCCCTTCATCTTTCATAGCTTTTCTGTGTATAGGGCTATGAAGCCCAACTGCTTTGCGCCACCGGACAGGGATGTCCGGGGCGATCAATTTCATAAGAGCATTCTCCTTTGTGATACTTACAACGTGTTTCAGCCAATAGATACCGCTGATATACTACGACTTTTTACGCCCAATGATGACCAATACAATTCCTCCGACAAGCGCCAAACCACCCAAGACTGGTGAAAGTGGAATGGTCTTCCGGGTGTCGGCGGAAGCGTGTATGGAGCCAATATCGATTATCTTCTCGTGGGAGGTGTATGTGATACCCTGGAAGATAAAAGCCACCGCACCAAGGATGATTAGAACAAGTCCGATTAATATTATCGGTTTCATAGTATTTAATCTCCTTCCCTGAACAGTTTCCGAATTGAACTGACTACGTCTTTCCTTTACGCCCCTGATAGACTCTGACCAACATCACACCAATGGCGATCACCAGTAAAACATGAATGAATCCTCCCAGTACATGGCCGCTGAATATGGCTATCAGCCACAGCACTAAAAGAATTACAAAGATCGTCCAAAGCATGCTTGGCTCCTTTCCGGCGCCTATGCCGCCTAATGTTTATGAATGATAAACAAAACAACTCCGACCTTGACCTTAATGGATTTACTGTCCTCTGTGTTGATCTAAGCCCTTTTTTTGGCCTTGACATCAGAGGAATTGTTTGTATCCTTCTCTGTTTTGGTCAACGGAACGGATCCCTTCTTGATCACCTCGATCTTCAGTTTGTCCTTTTTGATCTCTTGTTTGAGTTTTTTAATCTTTTCGATCAAGCTTATTACTTTTGGATTCTGCCGGATATCCTCTTTTGTCCCTTTGCTGATCAGGTTGTCTACTTCGACGCCCAGTTTACGAAACGTGTCGTTCAGGGAGTTATTTATGTTCATAATATCCAGCTTGCCCTTGCCGATCTTAAAGTACTTCTTGGTCGTGGCCGCCGTGTCGGACAGTTCCACCTTCACGGCGTTCTTGATCTTCTCCCAATTCGGTGGCATACGTGTTATCTCCTCATTAAAAAATGGAATTCTATTTATTGTTGAGCCATTTCGACTTTTGCGCGGTCGATAGCGATTTGTACACGATTCACCGCATTCTTCATGTTTGCACCATCCAACACGACTTTATCGGCGGTCGGTGTAATTGAATTGATCCCTTTTGGGGTAAGGTCATTCGAGAGGTAAGTTTGAACTTCCTTGAGGTCGGACATGTAGGTCTGGAACGCACCATTCACTCCTATGCTGGCCTCGGCAATCCCTCCATAAACTTCACCCAACGCAGCGCGGCGCTCTTCACTGAGTTTGCGGATCTGTGGGTTGGTGTATGCATCTCCCTGTTTCTTCCACTCCGCGAAATATTCCTTGCCCCGAGACTTCATCTCAGCGGCATGCCTGGAGAATTGTTTTTCCAACCTGTCCATCTTGGTAACGTTGGCCGAAAATAAATCGAAGGCCTTCTTCACATCGGACTGTCCCGCCTTAGTCAGGTTATCCAGCGATGCCCCCGTGGCATCCAACTGCACAGCGACTTGATTAATCTCATCGTCCACGGTCTGCATCGTGGTTGTGACATTATCAGACCGCTCCATGCCAGTCGTTGCGCAGCCTATCAGACAGGTGATAACACTGAGGAGCAGTATGATGAAAAGATACGTATATTGGGTTAGTTGTTTCATTTGTTTCTCCTTTCTATCTTTCTATAAAAGGTTGATTTCATAATTCCTTTTTTGTAAACATATCGAGACAAAACCCCGAGCGAACTTTCATGTCCTTTCCGGCTGTATTAGTGATTATAGTCCGAACAGCAATCCGATGGTGACAACATAGAAGTTACTTTTCAGGTCACTGCTCCCCGGGATTTCCTTGAAATCGTAATTCAGGAAGACGTAGCGAACATCACCGGTCAATTTGAAACGTGTACCGATGGGCAGTTCTACGCCGCCGCCAAAATGCCAGCCAAATTCCTGCGTTGTCTCATCTTTAAGATTCGGTAACAGGTTCTGGTCATAATCAAAAGTCGTATTATACCAGCCGGCGCCTATGGCCCCGTATACAATGGGGAGCGGGTAAATCAAACCGGTCACCATCACCGGCCAGCTGCGGACCGTCAAGGCGCCATTCGCGTATTTTTCCTGACGATAGTTGATGGAGCCCTCCAGACCCAGCATCGGTGTGAACTTGAATCGCCAGGCTACTCCACCCATGAAATTGCCATCGGCACCCTCAGCTTTATAATAGCCGACCTGCGGGCCGAGACTGACGCTCTGTGCTTTTACCGGGGCAACCATCAACGTGATTAATCCCATAAGCAGTAACGTTTTTTTCCACATACAATTACCTCCTATTCTTACATAGATTCAAAGCATGACGTGTTCTTGTCACTACTTGACTACCACTTCAAAAAGAACCCGCATGTTGGCCATCGCTTCCTTTGAGTGAATGTCATCCGGTGCCACTTCATATAATGCCGGTTTTGTTCTGCCATATCCGATTGTCGTGATTCTTTCCGGCGCAATCCCTTTTTCGATCAGATAGTCCCTGACCGCATTGGCTCTTTGTTCGCTGATTTTTTGATTGACCTCTTCTGAACCTTTGGCAGAAGTGTATCCCGCCATACGAACATTTATTTTGGGATTTTCTTTCAAGACCTGCACATCCTTATCCAGCAGCGTCTTAGCTTCCCGGGAAAGGGTAGACTGATCGAAATTGAAATGCGTGTCCCCAAAAACAATTAACTTCTCATCAACTTGTGGATCAAGCACAAGCATCATGACCTTCAATTCGGACAGGCTCTTTTCAGATAGTTCTGTCTTGGGGTTTTTCTTGAAGAGCATAATCAACAAAATCACTACGATAACGCACAATATTCCAACAATAATAAGAAGAATGTCCTTGATATGCTTATTGCGCTTTGTTTCCATATTTTCTTCATTTACCTCTTTCCGCATTTCTTTATTACCTTTATTACCTCCTTTTTTAAATAGTAAATTACGCTTCCATCCGTTACGATGCGCATTCCCTTCACAATCGGCTTTATTCGAATAGCCTTGTGACGAGGCTCCGACGATATTGCCGTTCGGGGCAGTGCGCCGCCAACGCCATTGTTCTTCGGCGTCTTTGTAAATTTCCCATTTATCGGTCATATTTTATTCACCACCTTTAATAGTTTTGTTTTTGATCTCGTTATACTTTCTCAATCACTTGATGTATTTCCGCCTGTGTTTTTCCAGGCTTCTTCTGCACTCTTTCTAAGAATTTTTCTTTCTTCCGCGCAGAGCCGATCATTGTCTGAAGGGCTGCCGTACTGTGCTGCCGCCTCCGGGTAGACCGGAGGCAGCAGCTTGCTCCATATCCGCGCTTCCCCGCTTTCGGTAGAACGCATACGGAGAAGTTGGCGATTAACCCTTCCAACCGTTACGATGCGCATTCCCTTCACAATCGGCTTTATTCGAATAGCCTTGTGACGAGGATCCGACGATATTGCCGTTCGGGGCAGTACGCCGCCAACGCCATTGTTCTTCGGCGTCTTTGTAAATTTCCCATTTATCGTTCATATTTTATTCACCTCCTTTAATGAGTTTTGTTTTTGATCCCGTTATACTTTCTCAATCAGTTGATGTATTTCCGCCTGTGTTTTCCCAAGCTTCTGCTGCAGTCTGCCCAACAATTCTTCTTCTTTACCTTCTGTATAGAGCAAATCATCGTCTGTCAGGTTGGCAAATTTTTGTTTGAGCTTACCCGAGACCTCATTCCAGTTCCCCTTCATGTTGAGCTTGTTCATTTAAACCCTCCATATTTTCAATCCACAGCCGGCTTTCCGTCAAAAATTGTTCGTCCACTCGCCGTCAGCGGATGTAATACTCGAGGCCGGCGCCAATATAGTGAGACGAGTTGTCGTTGATCGCGATTCCGAACTCTGCGACCAGATCGATCGTGTCGGACAGGCTGTACTCGATTCCGGGTACGAGGTGCAATCTCGTGAATGAAGCGTCAACCCCCGGCGGGGCATCCTGGATAGACTCGAACGAGGCATCCAGAGATCCGCACAGCTCCAGGTTGTCGGTCACGTGCCCGCTGAACTGCGGCGTAATCTCGAACCCCCTGGTGTCGTAATTATTATCCTTCCCGGACAGCATGTGGAAGCCTCCTGTCAGCGAGAAATCAATAGGGAATTCTTTACCTTTACCTCTGAGAATCCAGTACTCGCCATCAATGCCGAAAACAGTGCCTTGATTGAATAAGCCCAGCTTGGCTTCGACGTCAAAATTTTTAGTGAATGCATACCCCACGCGGGCCGCCAACCCGGTTGTGTTATCTGCTCCGTCCTTGCCTAATATCATGATCGGGGCAGCCATAAGCTTGAATGTGCCGCGATCCATCGTTTCAGCTGACTGCAGAATACCGATGTACTGAGCCGCGGCCGGCAGCGCGTAACCCAGGATTAACGCTGCAACAAAAACGGTCCGAATGATTCGTAAAATTTTCATATCGTATTTCTCCTTAGTTAATAATGAATAAACCCGGTTTCTTCAAATGGTAAACCATTTGATAAAACAAAATTTTTCAAATCCGACCATAAAACAATCGCCCAAAGGGATGAAAAAGGAGCTGTTTCTTTTTGGCTATCACATAGTCATCCTTAGCCATGAGGGAACAAACCTTCGAAACCCTGATTACGGGAGATAGG
>CAZIAN010000379.1:0-5274 GCA_964537355.1 uncultured Pirellulales bacterium
ATACACTTGTTAAAAGCAATTTCCTGCTTTTCTGTTCTTGTTTATAAGAATACATAAAACTTTTTCCTTATTCGCGTTTCTTGTGTACCCATAGTACTTTTCTTGATAAAGGGCGGCAAAAAGATGGAAATGATGGATAACAATATGACGTGATGTTGTTTCAGTAACTCTTAATTCCGCGACAAGCGGTTCATTATGCTTTCATTTCAATCAATTATACGCTATTATTATATCGGCAATTATATACACAAATCAACTATTTTAGGTTATTTTTGAGAAATATATTTCAAAGGCCTCTTTAGATACAATTAAAGCTACTTTAAATCACAAAATAAGATTGGTTCCTCCTCTCTGTGCGCAGCGAGACAGTGAGCCAATTACAGTTATTAGAAAGCAACATAGCGATATCAGATTATTGTTGAACCTCCACGGCACTGCACCTTCCTATGCTCGGGCTGGAAAGTGAACTGCGATTCGTACTGTACCATAAACGTTTGCTCGATATGCCTGAAAACGAAACTCCAAAAAGAATTGTCTTTCCGTTTTTTTAAGATGGTATTACTTGCTGTGATGTACCTCCAGCAATAGCACCTCCGTGTTTTGAGCGCTCCAGTACAGTATGGACAAAAGTCTCAAGCCGGATATGCTGTGCAGGCCCTTCAGCGCCTCCGTACGTCAGTGTGATGATAGGTGTGTTGGTATAGGCATTACGCAGGAGAGACAAAGTTGAATCGATTGCCACTCCTACCATGCAGTGCAGGGCAACGGCATTTATAACCCCATTAACACCGCACTCAATAAAATCGGCGATCTTGCCGACACCGAGGAGGACGAGCCAGTTTGTATGCTCCGACACAAACGGTTCGGCAAGCTCGACGAGCCTCGAAGGCTTCTGCTCGGTTGCCAGTGCCAGCGCATAGGGATCAATGTTCCAAAACAACCGTTTCAAGATGCCCGTTGTAATCCCCCACGAGAGAGTCTCCCAGAAGGCGTTTTTGATGTGTAGTCTCCGCGCATCTCTCCTGCAATCTCTCCAGGCAGTGATGTCCACGCTTGCTACAAAATATGGACTTGGCCACACTTCGCAGCCCATGCTCTCGATGTGGCGGAAAAGGCCCTTATTGCCCACTGGATTAATCCTCGTGTACAGGTCACCTGTTACACCTATGACCGGCTTGTCACCTGGATTTCCATCTCGCTGCATGGCGAGCAATTCACGTACACCATTGATTAGCTCGGTCTCTACACTTCGCTTGTTGGCAACGGCACGTGAAACTCTGGCTATCACATCGGTGAAAATGTCATCAACCGTACCGCTCTGTCGCTCATAAGCTCGGAGCCTCGTGGCCAGTACATACAAGAAATCGACTGCGCTTAGACCTTCATAGAGCCTAAGCAGCCCGGACATACCGATGACATTGCCGATTTCTCGTCCAGCGGCATCCCATATCTCGATCTCTGGTAATTGAGCACGCTCTGCAAGAATGCGATAGGCATCGCCATATTGTCTAATCAAACACAGGCTCGTTGTCGAAGGGATTACAAAGACATCACCCTTTTGCAATTCCCTGGAACGGGAAATCCTTGCAAGTTCTCCGAGGATAATGGAAAACGGGTGACATTCCTGGCCGGAGCTGAGTTCTTCACCCAAACGCAATGTTTCCGCATCAGGCATTGGCAGCACTTGTGCATCAAGGCCTGCCGACTGCAAAACAGCCGCATAGATGTGTGCATGTTCAGAAAAATTCGGGATGAATAATCGCTTCCCACAAGGCCTCGGTATGCTTCCGCGGGTTGCTTTTGGCGTTGCGGACCAGGTAGTGCCCAAGTCGATGTAGCTGTTCATCTCATCTGCAAAGGCCTCCAGCCTCGTTACGAGACCGGCTTCCCCGCGATGTTCGTCAAATTCAAGGAAAAGCCTTGGCCTGTCACATAGCATTTCTTCCAGATGTTTGACTGTAAAAGCATCTGGTCCGCACCCATAATTGGAAAGCAGGACCGGGAAAAGCCTGCGATCGGACCGGATAAATTCCAACACCCGAAGCTGTTCCCTGCTGTAATGCCATGGAAGGGTATCCCACCTTTCTGAGAGGGCAACCTGGCTCAAAGGCAGGCAATCCCACGGGATCGCAGGCAGGCCAAGCCTTTCAAGGTGGCGAGCCAGGAAAAGATTCAATCCCGGATCGTGAGTATTATAAGGCTTGCCCAGGACAACAATGGCTCTATCAAAACTCGCTTTCAAAGCATCGTGTCCAAGCTTTTCTCGCGCCTGGACAAACTGCTCGTACACTTTACGCGCCCTATCAATTGCAAAAAGTACTTTGTGAAGTGGTTTGTTAAACGCTTTCACAAGTGCCCTGGTTCCTTCCAAATCATCCCAGGGATTTTCGCCAAAGGCGAATTGTGCGTGAATTAGCTTGTCTTTATATTCGGCTCGAAGCATGTCAGGAAACTGTTGCGCATACAAGCATGTGTGTGTCTGTCCTCCATCTTTTCGTGGCAGGCACTCCAGCAAAGATGGCACAAATACGTATGGTACTTGTTGCTCGTGGATTAACGAGGCAACGCATGCAGCAGCAGCTTTGAGCGGCAGGCATACCTCGGCCGGTACACCGCGACCCATCTCGGCAAGCTTTGCCGGATCTGCCCTCGCAGACACAACCGGGGCAAAACCGAGTTCAGAAACCAGACTCATCCAAAAAGGCAAAAACTCAAGAGCGAGTGATGCTTTTGGAATACCCAATCTCACCCTGCCGTCCTCTTCTGAAGATGCAGTCGTGTTGGCCTTTTCCAGCAAATCCTCCCGAAGCGCAAAAAGCTCCGGAAACGGCCGCGTTTTTGTCCGTTTGATAGCTTCTGACCTGTAGAGGTCCTTTTCAGTGTAACGCTCGCAAATGTCACCGAAATGAGCTGTCCGGCCCGAAGCTGTAACTCTATTTACTTCGCAGCGATTTTCGCACCCCTTGCATTCAAAACTTGATACTGTCGCCACCTTGCAGGCTTCAAAACCCGCAAAGTTCGTTTTGTAAGGAGAACATTCCATCTGCCGCGCCGCAAGCAGCGCAGCACCAATGGCCCCGGAGAGCCTGTTGTAAGGATGGATGTGAACCTTGCGTCCGAGTATCTTACGAAATGCAGCAACAACCGCGCCGTTTGAGGCCGTACCGCCTTGAAAGACAATGGTCTTGCCGACCGGCCGACCTGCGACCACTTTGTCCAGGTAGTTTCTTGCCACAGAGTATGCGAGCCCGGCACAAAGATTGTCCACGGAGACTCCTTGTTGTAGGGCATGTACAAGCTCCGAGTCCATAAAAACAGTACATCGCGTCCCGAGGTCATATGGCGAGGCGCTTGACAGTGCTTGCTCTGTGAACTCCTCACAGATGTCGATTCCCAGTCGCTGGGCTTGCTCCTCAAGAAAAGACCCTGTTCCGGCACTGCAGATCTTGTTCATTTCGAAATCCAGAAGCCGGCCCCCTTTCGCCTCGATATACTTGGAGTCCTGACCTCCTATCTCAAAAACTGTATCTACATCGGGGAAATAATGCGCGGTAGAAGTTAGCTGTGCTGTGATTTCATTTCGAACCACATCGGCGCAAAGAACCTGGGCAGCCAGGTACCGCCCACTTCCGGTTACACCAACACCCAGAATCTCAAGCCGATCGCCGTACCGTTCCAGAATTTGACACAAACCTTTGTTCATGACAGCCAGTGGTTCACCTCGCGTCGCAAGGTATATGCCCTGAATTAACTCAGCCTTTGTGTCTAAAAGCACAAGGTTCGTACTAACAGAACCAACATCGATGCCCAGAAAAGCCTGAGTCGGGCGGGGAACTGGTTTCGGGTCTTCATTTAAGCACGTAGTGACGGTCTGACCGGGCACGCCAAGAGGCTCTAATGCGGTTGTGTCCCTGGAAAGGCTTACGGCCGGACGATTCGTTAGAGACTCTATAAGTGCTTCTAAAGGTACGGCCTCAGCCTGCTCGGCACGCATAATTTGGGCTGCCCCCAATGCACCCAGGCACATTGGCTTCTCAGGCACAATAACAGCCTCCTCAGAACCAAGTATATCTCGAAATGCCCGCACAAGACCAGGATTAGTGGCACCACCGCCAACAAGCAGCATAGGAAGTGTAATTTTCCTCCCACGCATCACAGTGGTCATGAATGTGCGAACTAAGGCCAGACAAAGGCCGTAAGCAATCTCTTCTGTCGGTGTTCCCTTTTGCTGTAGGTGGATCATATCCGACTTTGCAAAGACAGTGCACCGGCCGGCAATTGTGCAGCCCTTTGGAGACATATTCGCTATTTGGCCAAGTCTCTCTATGCTAATCTGGAGACGACCGGCCTGACGTTCCAGGAAAGCTCCTGTCCCGGCGGCACACAAGCCGTTGGTGGCGAAGTCCTGTACTTCGTGGGGATTTGGCCCGGAACCTGTTAGCTGGATCCATTTTGAAAACTGCCCGCCAATCTCCACCACGGTGCGAATACCCGGGAACAAGTGTGCGGCAGCTCTGGCCGTGGCCATTACTTCATTGACCATATGTACACCGGCCACGCCGGCAAGCAAGTCCTGGCCAACTCCTGTAACAGCCGGGCACACGTGCGAATTGCCGACATATTTGCGAATCTCAGACTGAAGAAGCTCGGTAATGACATCGAGGGGTTTGCCCCCAGCGAGCCTCACCCACGAATGATGTTCACCCTGCGGAGCGATTGTAACGACCTTGACGTGTACGGAACCAACGTCAATGCCCAAATGCCAGGAAGTGCTCATGATCGCGCCTTTCACGCTACTTGAGACTCACGGCTTAGGAATGGGCTCGAAGGCAAACATATGTCTCAGAACTTTCGTTTTCCTTTTAGCCGGCTCGATTATATTTGCTTTCACCCTAAGGACAGAGAAGAACCCCCGGCATATCCCCATGGGTTTTTGCGAATTCAAGCGATGTTTAGGAATGAAAATGCAAACCGGTTTTTTAACCTGAAATACATGATAACATTAATTGAAGGTTCGTGCAAGAAAAGTATTCCTTAAACTTTAATATTTTCTAATAAGCCTCCGCCTGACAAATCCTTGTGAAACCCAGAAGATTTGTTTATTGCTTCAGCTACAGTAGAACCAGGTACATATATGACGGCGGCAACGTTATCGCCGAATACGACGGCAATAACAACCTCACGCGCAAATACATCCACGGTGCGCGCGTTGATGAGCTGGTCTGTATGATAGACGTCGCAGACAGCAGCGCTGTCTATTACTATCACTACGAT
>CAZIAN010000380.1:0-5259 GCA_964537355.1 uncultured Pirellulales bacterium
TTCCAGCAGCTCTCGGGATCGTCAGGAGTGACATAGGGTTTGGAGGGATCATCGATGGGCCGACTAAAGCTAACCTCGGCCAGCCCTGTTTCGTCCGGAACCTCTTCGGGCTGTACCACAACCCACTGGGCCTTTTTGTTATTATCTTTCACCAGGCGGTAGTATTCAGGGAGCGTGACAAGTGGACCATCGGTCGTATCTTTTCTCGTAATCAGTTGCTCGTTCCATCGGAACCCGTAGGTAATCGAATCAATCGCAGTGGGAGTGGCAAAAGAATTCCAGTCAATAGGCACCTTTTTATCTCTGGGGACAGGGGGGGTATAGATTCTCCATGTTGCCCCGCCTCGTCCTGGAAAGGTGTGCACCGTGGCACCAGAGGGATCAATAGCGCCGCTGGCCGGGGGGCCGCCTTCAAACCAGACTTTGACCTTGTTCCAGAGTGCCTTCTTGTTGTAGGCGGTAACCCGGTGCACAACCGCCGACTCGCCCTTTGGCCCCCGCGGGAACGAAGTTGGGGCTATTCGGGCGTAGGTCTCTCCCTTCTTGTCAACAGACTGGACGCTGGGGACATACTGGGTTTCCATCTGCAAAGCCCTGTTGGGCCCGGATGGACGGCTATCCAGAAACATTCCACCCAGTCGAGGTTCGTCCACAGTCACGCGGGAAAAGAAATAGGGGGTGAAGAAAGCAACCGGGCCTTTGAAGTTTCCCGTGTTCAGAAACAAGGTCCAGCAGTTATTTCCGGTAGGCACGTTTTTTCCGGCGGTGGTGGATTTGGCCCTGGTCAGCGGAAGCGGCAGATACCCGTAGCCGAACAACTGGCCGCAGGTACCTTGTTTCAGATTCAGGCCATCGGGGGGCCACAGCACCCAGGGACTCAGTTGTGTCACACCGTACTTGCCTTGCGGTTTGTCCCAGTCCCTTCCTTTGCCGGCCCCGGGTCCGTTGGCCCATGCACTGAAATTCAGGGCCACACCGCCCATAATGAACTTCGGCGTTTCCGTGGCAAACCGCGTGTCACGCCACCAGCCCAGGCCGCCCTCGATATCGGAATACAGTTTGTCAGGCGTAGGACCGTCATACTGAGCGTGCATCCAGGTGCCGAACAGACCTGTTTGAAAACGACGCCCCGGATATTCCTCCAACAAAGGCCAGGCTGCTACATACATGGAGAACCCGGCGTTATACGTCTCTTGAACTTTATCGTGAGGGACCAGCAGGTATCCGGCCATCTCTCCTTTTTTAATCTGATTGGGGGCGCCGATCAGGGGAGCCGGGGGCAAGACGAACATGAGGGCCAGGCAGGAAGTGAACAATGTAAAAAACCTTTTTTTCAACATAAGGGAACCTCCTGCAACTATTTTTGTTTTTTTTATTTGCAGCTTCTAACGTAGAACTCTAAAAACATACAGCAGACAATGGATGTCTGTCAAGCGGAGTTTTCGGGAATTATTCAGAACGTGTGTGAAATTTTTATTATCAAGATCGGATTCAATTGATGATTCCAAACAATAAGGGCTTACAACTCTTACAAGCTGCCGGCCCTTTCGGTAAGTATCTCCCTCCATAGATCAGGAAGATTTGCATGGTTTACCGCCTTTCCTCCTTGAATCATCATATCCATTTTGGTATAATCACTTCTGTATGTTGAAATCAAATTTCCTGTTAATTCTTATTTGTTCCCTGAAATTAAAAAGTTTTTTTGGAAGAAGAGTATGAGGACATGGCTTTGTACTACAGTTGTTGTTCTATTTGTTCTGGGTAGTGTACGGGCGAGTACTGAAGAGTTCAGTTGGCAGAAAACGCATGCAAAGATTTCTTCAACAGGTGACATCGAGTGGTCGCCACAGCCGTTCAGATTTGAAACGGGGGATTCAGTTCGCTATATCGATTATGAAGGGGGGAATGATTCAAGCGACGGTTTGTCAAGGAATACTCCGTGGAAACACCATCCCTGGGATTCGCAGGCCTCAGAAAATGCGAAACGGTGCAAAGGGATTCACGCGTACGTGTTCAAGCGGGGGGTGTACTACAGGGGCATAATGACTGCCCTTGAATCGGGCAGGAAGATGAACCCGATCCGCTTGACAAGCGATCCGGCCTGGGGTACAGGGGAAGCGGTGATCTCCGGTGGATACATGATCAAAGGCGGATGGAAAAAAGGGGCTGAGAATAAGGACATTCCTCATGCTGAAAAAGTCTGGTACATTGATCTCGATTTCGCACCACGTACCGTATATCTTGTGGAACCATCAGGAAGGTACGCTTCGAAAAATGATAAAATAACACGCATCCCTCTCGCACGGATGCCGAACTGGAAAGTGTCTGACCCGGAGGATGTGAAAAGCGAGTGGTGGCACTGGGACAATCCGGGACATCCCTATTTTAATCTGACCATGGAAGCCGAAACCGGCGGAAAAACCCTTGCAATGGGAAAGGACGCGAAGCATATCACAGGCCCAAAAGAACTCTACATGGGCGCTATAATATGGGCGGAGTTTGGCTGGGTTGACGGCACTCCGTATCCATCATATGTCCAGGGATTTGACGCCGGAAAAAGAGCACTCGGTTTTGAAGGTTATCTGGGCAGCGCGAAATCGCGCATTATAAGCAGAAACCACAGGTATTACCTTGAAGACAAACCGCATTATCTTGACGACCCAGAAGGCGAATACTGGTTTGAAAAGAAGCGAAAGGGCGGAAGGCTTCATATTATTCTGCCGAACAGACAGAACCCGAACGAGGCGGTAATAGAAGCGGGAAAAGAGACCACTCTTATTGATCTTACGGGACAGGAGCATCTTGTTGTAAGCGGCCTAACATTCAGGTTCACGAATGTGTCATGGGACCTGACCGAGATTCCGTGGTTATATTCACAGAAATTCAGGCTCAAAAAACACATCTATCCCGCCTGTATCAGGGTCTGGGGGGCTGCTGACGATATAACGGTTGCAAACTGTCGATTCGAACATATCAACAGTGGTGTGCTGATGAAAGCAGTCAATCCGGGCGACCGTATTGACAATATTATTGTGCGTGACTGTGAATTCCTTGAGAGTGATCACAACGGTATAAGCATTGAGGAGGGACTGCTGTGGGGAGATACCCTTCCCGACCGGGCGGGCCATCTGTTCGACGTGAAGATACTGAGAAATTATCTCTACAGGACCGGACTGCGTTCTCCCCGGGTGGGGGCGGCGGATGCCATCAACATCGATAACGCAGAGACCTTGGAGGTCGCGGGAAATGTTGTGTCACGCTCCTGGCATGCCGGAATAAATGTCCGCGGCGCCAAGATAAGCGGCAATGTCAGGGACTGTCCGCTTACCCGTATTCTCATCTATCAGAACAAGGTGACAGACTCGATACGGACAGGTGATGACTGCGGTAATATTGAGACATGGCAGGGGGGCAGCGCGTATGTGTTCAACAATGTATCCGGTAATCCGGGAGGATACCGGCACGACCACTGGATGTCGGATAAAATGTCAAAGACGCCCGGCGGCGCACGGTTCGGAATGGCGTATTATCTCGACGGCGGCTTCAAGAACTACTATTTCAACAACATCGGCTGGGGATTGAGCAATGACATCAGGAGCAGGCACGGCGCCACAACCATGTTCCATGAGATCATAAGCTATCAGAATATGTTCTTCAACAATACCGCCTATAATTTCGTCAAAGGGACCAGGCGTCAGGCTCCCCAGGCTGGCCGGAACAAGTTCATGGGAAATATCTGGGACAGCATCAGCGACTGGGTGTTTTGGCATACCAAACCTGCGACAACACCCAAGGACGGCAATGAACGGGACGCTGGAAAAATAGAAGAGCAATACGCTCTTGAGACCAACGCGTTTACAGGGAATGTTTTTCATAATATCACGGCGAAATACGGCTCATTCAAATCATCAGGAAAGTGGTATCGTACCTTTGAAGAGTGCAGAAAGGCGCTGGAAGAAGTCAAATCAATCGCCTATGACCTCGGGGTTGTAGCGGATAAACGTGTTATGAAAGATCCTGCGAACAAAGACTTCAGCCTGACTGAAGATTCACCGGCCATTGATCAGGGTGTAAATTGTTTTGTACCTTGGCCTTTGTACGCTGTGGTGGGTGAGTGGAACTTCTATCCGGCGGGAAATGATCCGGCCAGGATAATGGATGAGCACTGGTACATGGCACCCTATTACTATACAAGGGATGATTATTATAAACTGCCAATGTTTCCTCTGACCGGAGTAAATATCACGAAAGAGAATTATGTTGACGGTCCGCTTGAAGACTGGACAAAGGGGACGTGCACCTTCAACGGCGAAAACCAGTACGCGGTCTGTCCGAACAGTAAATTGAATAAAACCCTTACCATACCGATCAGGTTCAGATGGGACAAGAACGGACAGAAAGAGGACAGGAAAGTCACCGGCAAGAGTTTCAAGAGCCCTCAGGTCTGGGATTCCAATTTCTGTATCGAAGCGTATTTCAAAACAGAATCGAAAGACTGTGTCCTGGTCAAAAAAATATCTAATTCAGGTTATGGATTGACCATTGGAAATTCGGGCAGACTTCTTTTTACAGTAAAAGCCTCTGGTGCTTCATCCGAGCTTAAAAGCGGAAAAAAGATTAATGACGGCAAGTGGCATCATGTGATAGCTGAAGCCGACCGCTCAGCTAAAGAACTCAATATTTATATTGACGGGAAGAGAGATTCTTCTGGGCCCGGAATCGGGAAAGCCTCCATTAACAATGACAGTGATCTGTTTGTCTGCGGAACTCCGAATGGTAAGTACTTAAAAGGAACTGTCGATTTTATGCGGATATCGCTCGGAACTCTTAAAGACGCTAAGACCGATATCAAAGAATTGTACGCATGGCAGTTTAGCGGACCGTTCCTGCGCGATTTTACTGTAAGGAAGCCGAAAGGTAAGAGAGACGCCGGAGCGCTTGAATTGCTCGACTGACCAATTCAAAGAGTCCGGAGTTCAGAGTGTATTCCTATCAAGGAAGCAATTCAAAGAAGAGGCGAATAGGAGTTCTTTTCCTACTCGCTAACGCTATGTGTATATTTGGTTGCAAATTCACTATATAGAGGGATTTGTTTTGGGCTTGCCTGGGGTGGGGCGTGCCGTTATGTAACAGTTTGAGCCACTTAAAAACAAATCGTTTTGTCACATATCCACTGCCTGAAACTTGCATTGTTCACCATCTGTATACACAGTCGCAAGTTCAACAAAATTAGATCTAACAGAAGTACTCTGGTGAGTG
>CAZIAN010000381.1:0-5233 GCA_964537355.1 uncultured Pirellulales bacterium
TGAGTTGATGAGAAAATCCGGGATGTGTAAGGTATATTAGAATTAAAATATTAATAAAATGTGAGTCGGATGGATATTAAGAGCAAACGAATAGCTGTTTTGGCGCCGGTGGCCTGGCGGACGCCGCCTCGGGCTTATGGTGCGTGGGAGACTGTCGCCAGCAATATTACCGAAGGACTGGTGGCTCGCGGGTGGAAAAATGTAACACTGTTTGCGACAAAGGAATCGGTAACAAAAGCGAAACTTGAGGGCTGGGTCGAAAGAGGTTATGAAGAAGACAAGAGTCAAATTCCGCTGGTTTCCACTTGTCTGCACATTTCCAAGGTGATGGAGCGGGCGGGCGAGTTTGACCTGATTCATAATAATTTCGACTATCTGCCTTTGACCTATCTTCCGTTAATTAAGACGCCAATGCTGACTACCATACACGGTTTTTCCGACCCGGATATACTGCGTGTCTATCACGACCACAAAGACAGCTATTATGCGTCCATCAGCGATTCCGACAGAGATGCGGGCTTGCCTTATCTTGCGACTGTTTATAACGGGATTGATCTGTCCAACCTTACATTTAGTGAAACGCCGGGTGACAAGCTTGTCCATTACGGGCGGATACACAACGATAAGGGGACACATCTGGCGATTGAAGTGGCAAAAAGATGCGGCAGGGATTTAATAATAGCCGGCATAATTCAGGACCAGGGATACTTCGATAATCTCGTCAAGCCGCACATTAATAATTCTTCAATTCAATATATAGGCCCGGTTAATCCTGTCCAGCGTGATGCGCTCCTTAAAGAGGCAAGTGCTGTTATCCATCTAAACCTGATACCCGAGCGGTTCGGTCTGGTGATGGCCGAATCAATGGCGGCCGGGGTGCCGGTTATCGCGATGGATTTGGGTTCCTGCCGCGAAGTCATAGCGGACAAAGAAACGGGCTATTTGGTTAACAATGTTGATGAGGCGGTGGAGGCTGTCGGTAAAATCGAGCGGATAGACCGCAGGAAATGCCGGCGACGGGTGGAAGAGAACTTTACGATTGACTGTATGGCTGCCGGTTATGAAAAGGTATATGAAGAAATCTTTCGGCGAGAAGAACAGAAGAAATAAAAGTTTGCAAGGATGTAATAAATGAAAAGTAAATTTGTTACTCGCTACGAGGGCAATCCCATTCTGACAAAGGATGACATTCCCTATCCGGTTCAGACGGTTCATAATGCCGGAGTTACAAAATTTGATGGCCGATATATAATGCTGTTTCGCTCACATCTCGATACAGGCAGGTCCATAATCGGTCTGGCGGAAAGTGAGGACGGTTTTAATTTCGAAGCGAGACCTGAACCTTTTATGACACCGAGTAAAGAGCCCGTATTTTGTGAGTATGAGGAATTCGGAGTTGAAGACCCGCGCATTACGTATCTTGAAGATGCGTATTATATAACATACAGCGCATATTCGGCTCACGGGGTTCGTATAGGCCTGGCTAAGACAACCGATTTTCAGTCGGTCGAAAGAGTGGCTTTTATTACGCAGGCCGATTACCGAAACACCGTGCTGTTTCCGGAAAAAATCGATGGAAGATACGCCAAACTTGACAGGCCTCATTCGGACATCAGTCCATGGTCGATATGGATAAGTTTTTCGCCCGATCTGCGGCACTGGGGCGATTCGAAACTGGTTATGAAGCCCGTACCTTACCACTGGGATGAAATGAAAATCGGCCCCGGCGCTCCGCCGATCCGCATCGAACAGGGCTGGCTTAGTATCTATCACGGTGTTTTTCCAACGATGGATGGCCATGTGTATCGGCTGGGTGCAGCCTTACACGACCTCGAAGACCCGGCACAGATTCTTGGCGTCGGCGACCGCTGGATATTACAGCCGGAAGACCCCTGGGAAGTTACCGGCTATGTGCACAACGTTGTGTTTACCTGCGGGGCCGTTCCTGAAGAGGATGGGACATTGAAACTCTACTGGGGCGGGGCGGATAAGGTAATGTGTGCCGGTACGGCGGTAATCGACGAGCTTGTGGAGCTTTGCCTGACCGATTCAAGAGCCCCGATGTAATTATTTCTTATAACAGTGTTTAGTTTTCTATTACTCTTTTGAAATCATACACACTGTTTCCAACCTCTGTGAATGTAAAGCCATCGTCCCCGCTCCGTGGTGCGTATGACGATATCATTATGCAAATATACAACCCCTCTTGTATATTGGCTGAGGCTTTCTGGACCACAACGATGTTACTTCGATGATTGTAAACCCTGATCGGCTTAAGCCTCTTAATCTCATCTGTCCAATACTTTTCTGGAATTTCGTTCGAACGCTCCTGCTGGCCCGAATTGACTGCCTTGATATATTGAGCATGGGTTCGTAGTGCTGCTGTAGATAAGTTTTCCGGAATATGGCTGACATCTTCACTGCCCGGCTTCTTTTGACAACCAGAAATGACCGGCAGGCAACCAAACAAACATATAGGAAAAATTAGCGAACGGTATTTGAAAATCATCATATATCCTCTCATTCCGTGAAACTAATTATGGATTATATATTTTTCTTACAAGAACTTACAAGCTCGTATGATGTTGTATAAGAATTTTGAATAAAGCCGTTCGTCCGCACGCCGTGTTACTTGGGATTACCATCGGCTGGCATGACAGCCTTATAGTATGATTCAGCCTCGTGTACTGTAATGAATAGATCGCCATTTTTATCCATAGCTCGGATATGATCATTGCAGTGTGCATTAAAGGCAGGGCGTTCATAACGCGAATATACAGAGAAAAATGGAATTCCTATTCTAGAAACTTCTTTATATTCTCGTTTGCTGTCATAGATGATAGTATTGAAAAGGTCTTTAGCTCTGTCGTTTTCGAACGATACATCGAGCATCTGCTCATCCGTTCGGATCTCCGTACTCGATTTGTTGATTGTACAACCGAAGCATAGGATAATTATCGACGATTGCACCAGGCCCAAAAAAACTTTCCGAGTCATAGCTTATCTCCCTATATAACTGACAAGATTTACCTCACGGCTGAATAATAAATAGTGCCAACGAAAAAGTCAACTTATTTGAGTAAAATTGAGAATAATATTGATTACAATGTGATAATGCGAATAAGTCTATCTTGATCTTTTGTCCATGAACAAAATAACTTTTTCGTACTTATCCTTTGGCAGGGCGTTTTTTAATATTTTTCGGATTTCGCGCATGGGGGTGCGCAATGTCGTATGTGTTACGACAATGTGCTCGTTTTTCAGGTTTTTGAGCAGCGTTGTAAACTCATCGATGTGCATGTGTCTTCCCGCCTCGGCCCGGCCGGAATGCTCGTCTTCGTAAAATGTGCACTCGGCTATTAGAATCTTGCTTTCAGCGATATATTTTAACTGCGAAAAGTCAACATACTGCGTATCGCCGAGGTAGCTCACAATCGGAATCTCCAGCGGGTAATCTATCTCGATGCCCTGTTTTTTCAGCTCGACGATTTGCGGGCCAGTCAGGCCGGTGTACTCTTGTTTTAGCTTTTTTCGCTTTTCAATCACGCTGAAACCGACAGAGCCTTTGCTGTGTTTTGTCGGGAAGACCCTGGCGAAGAGGTTCGGTTTTATCTGGTATTCGTCTCCGGCTTTTACTCCCACGAGTTTGACCGGTATTTTATTGCCGTCCAGCCGGCCCCATGCGTTGATAATTTCCTTTATGGGTTGCAATAAGTTTTCGGGAGCTAATATTGTCCCGGCTGGCATACCGCAAAATTTTCGATGTGAAAGGTAATATGCGATACCCGCGGCGTGGTCCATGTGCCCGTGCGTAAGCAGAATATGATTTATGGAAATTATCTGGTCGGGGGCCTTGCCGATATCGAAGCATATGTCCAGCTGCGGCATTGCAACGACGGTCTCTTCACCGGCGACAGAATAGCCGATGATTTCCAAATCATCTATTTCTATATGTGCTAAGTTATGGCTTGGCATTTATAGTTGATTACCCATTATTGATTTCGAATTAAGAACTCCTTCCTTTTCGTTTTCGTACTTTTATTTCATAGTAGAAACAAGTGATGGTTATGTCAATTTGTTTTTGACATAGCTGACGATACGTGTACACTGGGCTATTAATAAGCACCAATAAAATCACAAATGAACAACAAACACATTTAGAACTTAAAAAAGTGAGGGCTTAGGAGTATGAAGGGAACAATAATGAGAACGTTAACAGTGTTTTTTGCCTGTTTTGTTATTTTAGCTTTCACCAACTGTATCCGGGCACAAGAGATAATCCCGCAACTGGATCGGGCGAAACTGCCCGGTAGGCAGGTCAAGGTAGCGGCTATTTGTATCGGCTTCGGGGGCGAGTACGATGTTAAACTGAAGCTGGCGTTAGAGCATCTGCATACGGCCGGAAAGAACGGGGTGGATATCGCCTGTCTGCCTGAGGAGTTCGCCGGTACCGAGGCTGAGCCGATTCCCGGGCCAACCACCAAAGCCGTCGCGAGACATGCCAAAAAGTACAATATGTACGTTATCTGCCCGATACGAGAACAGGCGGGGGATGAGCAATACAATACGGCTGTTCTTATCGACCGCAAAGGTGAGATTGCCGGTTACTATCGCAAGGTTTTTGTGTTCTGGGGTGAAGGGCTTCACCTGAGCACCGAGGGGGTGAAGGCTTTCGATACCGATTTCGGCAGGATAAGTATTCTGACGTGCTTTGATCTGAACTTCCCGGAGTTGTGGTGCCAGTGTGATGCCTTGGATGCGGATATAGTTTTCTGGCCGAGCGCATACGGCGGTGGTTCACCGCTGAACGCCTTTGCAACACTTTATCATTACTATATTGTTCCCGTGGGGGCTGGCAATATAATCGATATTACGGGAAAAACTTTTGAAAATATTGAAAAGCCAAATCCGAAACTGTTCATCGCGACGCTGGATTTGGACAGGGCGTTTGCCCACTACGACTTCAACCGTCAGAAGGTCGAGAAAATGCTTGCCGAGCACAAAGGCGAGATAGAGGTCGAGCGGAAGCTCAGCGATGAGGACTTGGCGCCGTGGTGGCTGTTCAAGGCGATCAAACCGGGCGTTAGCGTGCGGGGGCTGCTGAAGAAATACGAGATTGAGACACTTCGTGAGTATCAGCACCGCAGCAGAAAGCAGATAAATGAGGCCCGCAAAGAGGGCAAGAGAATATAGAAGCGGTTTCAAAACTGCTTCTAATAAAATCAAGGACTTA